>CAZVUE010000069.1:0-1102 GCA_964630335.1 uncultured bacterium
TATGAAGTTGCGAAAAGGTGATTTTGTTCAGGTGATGAAGGGAAAGGATGTGGGCAAGAAGGGCCGGGTTATATCTGCCTATCCCAGGGAAAACCTGCTTCTGGTGGAAGGGGTCAATTTTGTCAAGCGGCATACCAAGAGCGGGCCCCGTAATCCCCAGGGTGGGATTATCCAGAAAGAGATGCCGATTTCGTTGCCGAATCTGCGTTATTTCTGTTTGAAATGTAATCGGCCGGTTCGGGTGGGTTTTAAGTTTGTTAGTGAAAACAAGATTCGTTACTGCAAAAAGTGCGGCGAGCTCATCGAAAGCAAATGAACAAGGGGTTGTTGAGCAACCCCTAATTTAGAAATATTATGTCAAATCTGCTGGAATACTATAAGAGTAAGATTGTACCCAAGATGCAGAAGGAGTTTAAATACTCCAATAAAATGGCGGTTCCCAGATTGGAGAAGGTGGTAGTCAGCGTAGGTCTGGGTAAGATTAACAAGGACGAGAAGGCAGTAGAAGAGATTCTTTCCACGTTGGCGGTAATCACGGGTCAAAAACCGGTTTTACGCCGGAGTCGCAAGTCAATTGCGGGTTTTTCTTTGCGGAAGAACGACCTGGTGGGTGCCTTCGTAACCCTGCGCGGCAAAAGGATGTTTGATTTCTTTGCCCGTCTGGTTACTTTTGCGCTGCCCCGGGTCCGGGATTTCCGGGGACTGGCTTTATCCGGTTTTGACCAGAACGGTAATTATAACTTTGGTCTGACCGAACAGACCGTCTTTCCTGAAATTGACTACAATAAGGTGAGCAAAATATTCGGAATGAACATTAATTTGGTGACGAGTGCCGGGAAAAAGGAGGAAGCCCGGGTGCTTCTGTCAGATTTAGGTCTGCCCCTGGAGAAGGAATAAAAGGTATGGCAAGGAAAGCATTACTGTTGAAGAACCTCCATCCCAAATATCCGGTGCGCCATCGGAACCGTTGTTCAATTTGCGGAAGGCCACGGGGTTACATGCGAAGGTTCGGAATATGCCGGATATGTTTCCGGGAATTAGCCAGTCGCGGTGAGATTCCCGGTGTGGTTAAATCCAGTTGGTAGAAAATTCCTATGGTTAC
>CAZVUE010000069.1:1202-2950 GCA_964630335.1 uncultured bacterium
CTTCGCCATACCATCTTCTGTTTCCGTAACGGTTGAGAAAGACAGGGTTCAAGTCGGCTTTTCCGGAATGGAAAAACCGGAGAATTTACGTGGTCTGGTGCATGCTCTTATCAGACACCGGCTTAAGTGCGTTACCGAAGGTATAACCAAAAAGTTGGAAGTAGTGGGTGTTGGTTATCAAGCGGAGGTTAAGGGTAAGGACCTGGTACTCAAAGTTGGTTTTTCCCATTCCGTTCCGATTCCGTTTCCCGAAGGGCTCAAGGTCAAGATTGAAAAGAGTATCATCGCCATTACCGGTATAGACCCGGAGAAGGTAGGGGATTTTGCCGCAAAGGTGAGGGCGGTTAGACCTCCGGAACCTTACGGCGGGAAAGGGATTCGTTATTTTGGTGAATATGTCCGGCACAAAGTTGGAAAGACTGCTGGTGTTGGAGTTACGCCGAGCGCATGATAAAAGGAAAGAAAGAGCGGATTAAGATGCGGCACCGCCGAATTCTACGAAAGATGTTATCCGGTAAAAAGGATAATCCCAGGCTTTTAGTCCGGAAGAGTTTGAAACATATCTACGCGGTCTTAATCGATGACCAGAAGGGGCAGGTAATCACCAGTGTCGTGACAAACCCTAAGAATATTCCGGCCGCGAAAGATGCGGGCAGATTGTTGGCGGAGAAGGCTCTTAAAGCCGGATACAAAGAAGTGGTCTTTGACCGCGGTGGTTATCTTTATCACGGAAAAGTAAAGGCTCTTGCAGAAGCAGCCCGGGCTGCCGGGCTTAAGTTTTAACCAGGGTTTGTTTTTGCAAGGCTAAAGCCTTGCCCTACTTAAATATTATAATATGGCGCAGGAAAGACGAAGGCGAGGGGGAGGCTTCCGGCGGGATGACCGGAAGGGGCAGGAAGAGGGTTTTTACGAAAAGGTAATCCGGATCAACCGCATATGTAAGACGGTGGCTGGCGGACGGCGTCTGCGTTTTAACGCTCTTATAGTAGTGGGAGATAAAAAAGGCCGCGTTGGTATCGGTCTAGCCAAGGCTCAGGCGGTACCTTTGGCTATTGACAAAGCCAGACGGCAGGCGATGAGTCATATGGTTACTGTTCCGGTGGCAGGTACCACCATTCCGGACGAAGTATACGTAAAATTTAAAGCGGCCAGGGTACTGTTGCGGCCGGTTTACAGAGGACGGGGAATTGTAGCGGGGGAAACTTTACGTGCCATTGCGGAAGCAGCGGGAATAAAAGATTTGGTGACCAAGGTTATTGGCCGAAGTAATCCGATAAACGTTGCCAAAGCAGCCATTATCGGTCTAACTCAATTGAAGATAAGGGGTTGACGCACCGATGAAACTAAACGAAATAGGGAGACCTAAAAGGAGTAACCGGCCGGTTAAAAGGCGGGGCAGGGGAGGTGCCAGTGGTCACGGTGGAACTTCCACCCGGGGCCATAAGGGGCAGAAGGCACGGAGTGGTGGCGGAGTCAGGCCCGGTTTTGAAGGCGGCCAGATGCCTCTTATCCGGCGGATTCCCAAATTCGGGTTTACCCCTCTCCACAAGAAATCTTATCAGGTTCTGAATTTGAGAGACTTGAATGGGTTTGCCAAGGACAGCCTGATTGACGAAAAGACCTTAAGGGAATCCGGACTGATTAAAAGTAGTTTACCGGTAAAGATTCTGGCTGAAGGAGAACTGAAAGTTTCGTTACAGTTTAAAGTCTCCGCTTTTAGCAAGAAGGCAATTGAAAAGATAACCTCA
>CAZVUE010000069.1:3050-6590 GCA_964630335.1 uncultured bacterium
AAATAGCTGAATGGCGACATTAGCTCCGTTTCGTGACAGCCTTAAGATTCCTGATTTGAGAGGGAAGATTCTGGTTACGCTGGGTCTTCTGGCGGTTTACCGTTTTGGTTGTTACATTCCGGTACCGGGTATAAACGGGGAGGCGCTGTCGCACTTCTTCGCTCAGGTTCAGGGGACACTTTTAGGGGTAGCGGACCTCTTTACCGGCGGAGCCCTTTCCAACGCGACTATCTTTGCTTTGGGGGTGATGCCGTATATTTCGGTCTCCATCGTTCTGGAACTTTTGACCACGATGGTACCCTATTTAGAGAATCTGGTAAAGACCGGCGTAGAGGGCCGGCGCCGGCTTACCCAGTTGACCCGGCAGTTTACCGCCCTGCTGTGTCTTTTTCAGGGAATGATGATAAGTCTCTGGTTGGAGAATCCCGCCTATTTTGGCGGTATTCCGATGGTAGCAAACCCGGGCTGGTCTTTCCGGCTTATCTCTGTCATTACCCTGACCGCCGGGACCATGTTTTTGATGTGGCTGGGTGAGCAGATTACCGAAAAGGGCATCGGTAACGGGATATCTCTGGTTATTTCACTCGGTATCATCTCCCGTTATCCGACCGCGGTCAAACAGACGATTATGCTGATTCAGACCGGAAGACTTTCCGGATTGAGTATTATTCTAATGGCAGTCTTGATTGCGGGTGTGGTAGCCGCGACCGTGCTTTTGATTGAAGGGGAACGCCGGATTCCGGTTCAGTATGCGCGACGGGTGATTGGCCGGCGCCAGTACGGCGGTCAAAATACCTACCTTCCGGTTAAGGTCAATCAGGGTGGTGTAATCCCCCTCATCTTTGCTGCTTCCATCCTTTCCTTTCCCGCGCTGGCGATGCGTTTTTTCAAAGGAGATATGGCTACCCGGATTATCCATTTACTTAATCCCGGCGGTTGGCTTTACAATATTGTCTATGCTATCCTCACCGTATTCTTCTGTTTCTTTTATGCCGCGGTGAGTTTTAAACCCAACAAGGTCTCCGATGATTTGCGTAAATACGGTGGTTTTGTAGCCGGCATTAGACCGGGACGGGCGACCTCGGAATATTTAGAACGAATCCTGAACAACATTACCCTGCCCGGAGCGCTTTTCCTAACCGCCATCGCCATCTTTCCTTTCTTGATTATGGGTATTTTCAAAACACCTTATTTAGTGGCGAGCCTTTTTGGGGGAGTCGGCTTATTGATTGTGGTGGCGGTCTTGATTGAGACGATGCGGCAGATTGAAGCGCATCTCTTAATGCGTCACTACGAGGGCTTTCTCAAAAAGGCGAAGATTAGATAAGGGGTTGTAACAGAATAAAGTTAACTATTTGCCAGAGATGATTTTGGAGCGAGACAAGAAGCGAAGAAGCTGGCGTACCCCCTGTGGTACGGAAGCGATGAGTGACGCAGTCGCAGCCCAAAAGCGGCCTGGCCCTTCGGGGAATCCCATCTTTGGGTCATTGCGGCGTTGCTCCTCGGTTATGTGCCACAGTGGGCACAGAACCTTCGGCGCGCCTTGCACTGACCTCAAATCCGGGATTCCAAATAGTCAACTTTATTCTGTTACAACCCCTAAGACCTGAAAATGGGAAACGGGGGTTCCAAAAAAAGGATTGTGGTCTTCTTCGGTCCGCCCGGCGTAGGAAAAGGGACCGTCGCCACCCGGCTGGCTGAAGAGTTCCAATTTCAGTTTGTTTCTTCCGGGGACCTCCTGCGGGATAACGTTAAGAATAAGACGGAATTGGGCAGCGAAGCAAAGCGCTTTATGGATGCCGGGCAACTGGTTCCGGATGGCCTGGTTACCAGGATGGTATTTGCCCGTTTGGATGAACTTAACGGCGGGGTTTTTTTAGATGGTTTTCCCCGGACGAAGTTTCAGGCGGAAGAGTTTAACGCTTACGCCTTTCAAAAAGGGTTGGTACTTCTGGTGATTAATTTAGAGGCAAGTGATGGGTTTTTGATGGAGAGACTTTCCCATCGGCTCATCTGCCGGAACTGCGGCGCTATCTACCACCGGAGCAATCTGCCGCCAAAGAAAAAGGGTGTCTGTGATGCATGCGCAGGTGCTCTTTATCAGCGTGAGGATGACCGGCCGGAAGTGGTGGCAAAACGGCTGATGGTTTATCACCAGCAGTCAGCACCTTTGGTAGAATATTATCAAAAAGCCGGTTTGATGGTAACGTTGCGTGGAGACCAGCCCCTGCCGGAAACCCTGGCTGGTGCCCGACAGATTCTTAGAGGTTAATGGTGTTGCACCAGGCAAAACGAAAGAAGATGTTCCAGGCCGGAAGAATTGTAGGTTTGTGTCGCGAGTATCTGGCTGGTTTGATAAAACCGGGGGTAACCGGTGAGGAATTGGACCGAAAGGCAGAAGAGTTTATTCTCAGAGAGGGCGGCCTGCCTGCCTTTAAGGGTTACCGCGGGTTTCCCGCGGCCATCTGCGTTTCTCCCAACGAGGTGGTTATCCATGGTATCCCTGGGGATTATATTCTTTCCGAAGGGGATGTCGTGGGTATTGATTTGGGCGTTGAGAAAGAAGGTTTCTTTGCTGACGGTGCGGGAACCTTTCCGGTGGGAAAGATTTCACCGGAGAAAGAGAGGCTGCTTACGGTTACAAAAGCGGCGCTGACAGCCGCTGTCAATTGCATCAGGCCCGGGGTGGTGGTTGATGACGTCAGCCGGACGGTTGAAATCCTTGTGACCGGGGCCGGTTTTGCGGTGGTGAAGTCTTTTTGCGGCCACGGTATTGGACAGTCTCTGCATCAGAAACCGGAGATTCCGAATTTTGTGAGCGGGAATCAATTCCGGTTTTATCCCGGACTTGGCTTGGCAATAGAACCTATGGTAAACTATAAAGAAGGAGAGGTAAGAGTTCTCTCCGACGGTTGGACGGTGGTAACCGTGGATGGATGTCCTTCAGCCCATTTTGAGGAAACCGTCATCGTTTCCGATGATGGGTGTGAAGTGGTAACCCGGTTATGAAGAAGGAAGAAAAGATTAAGGTTGATGGTGTCATTATGCAGGCTTTGCCCAATGCCAACTTCAGGGTAAAACTGAAGGACGGGCACGAGATTCTGGCTCACGTAAGCGGTAAGATGCGGATGTATTACATCAAACTGCTTCCCGGTGACAAAGTGTTCTTGGAAATCAGTCCGTATGACCTGACCAAAGGAAGGATTATCCAGCGACTGTAACATACCCATGTAGGGCAAGGCTTTAGCCTTGCAATAAATAACTATGAAGGTAAGAGCATCAGTTAAAAAGATCTGTCCGGAATGTCAGATTGTGAGACGCCGGGGAAAGATCAGGGTTATCTGTAAGAATCCGCGTAAAGGACCCAAGCATAAACAGGTTCAGGGATAGGGGTTAACCCTTTAGGGGTTGTAACAGAATAAAGTTAACTATTTGCCAGAGGAGATTTTGGAGCGAGACAAGGAGCGAAGAAGCTGGCGTACCCTCTGTGGTACGGAAGCAATGAGCGACGCAGTCGCAGCCCAAAAGCGGCCTGGCCTT
>CAZVUE010000070.1:0-6545 GCA_964630335.1 uncultured bacterium
CCTCTTTCCACCCGGAAATTTATCTGTCAAAAAGAGAAACCGACCAAAATGAACGCTGCTAAAATCCTGGCTACTCATTATTACCCCTGGCTCAGCAGAAATTACGAAAAGGAAAGGAAAAAGTCCTGGTGGAAGGCAAAATACGGGTTAATAATTTTTGATGCCATTGCCGTAGGACTATCTTGTCTTCACCAACTAAAAAACAAACATCACTGAATCTATGCCTAAAAGAAAGAAAATTACCAAAATTATTGCCATTGACCCTGGAACCAGATATTGGGGAGCGGCGGTCTTTAAAGGAAATAATCTCCGCGAGGCAACGGTCAAGATTTTAACCACCAATCATTCTCCAGCAAACAGATTAAAAGAAGCAAAAGAATTATTTTTATCTTTAGCGGAAGATTATGCTCCGTCAATACTGGTGTTGGAAAAACCTTTCTTTTTCTGGAGCAAGCAGGCGCATCTTTTAGACGTGATGATTGATGAGATTAAATCCCTGGCAAAGAAGAAAAAGATGAGAGTTTATGAATATAGCCCCAGGACAGCAAGAAAGATTGTTTGTGGGAATGGCAATGCTTCTAAAAAGGGGATGGCTGAATTTCTGGTTTCAACGTATCCGGAACTTCGTATCCGTTTAAATCAGGATAGGAAATATAAAGAACTTTACTGGGGACATGCGTTTGATGCGGTGGGATTAGGGGTGTGCTATTTGAGGAAGACGAATGAATAGTTTAAACCGGAAAGTCTAAATTCCTCAAGATTAAACAACAAACACATCTGGTTTTGTAGTATAATATGGCAGTATATCCGAGTCAAAGATAAAATGCTTAAGTTAATGTAAAGAAAGGATGGGATTTCTATGGTCTGTCCTCATTGCGGTCACGAAAACGAAGAGGGAAATAAGTTTTGTACCGGTTGCGGGGAGATTTTAGCTGGAAAAGTCCGGACAGCGAAAGTAAGAGAAAAAAACCAACCGCCGAGAGGTAAAAAAGTTTTTATTTTGTTTCTATTCTTAATTCCTCTCTTTTTAATCATCGCTTTTTTAACAACAAAAAAGATGTTGAATAGACACGAATTTCTCCAGGCAAGTAGAAAAGAAATATCATTACCACCATTACCGCCAAGTCCAGTCCCTCCTCCGTCTTATCCTTTGAGTTCTTCACCTGAATCCTTACCTACACCCCCAAAAGAGTTTACAAATAAGGAAAGTAATGAGAAAAATATTAGCGATACATTTCCTGTAAACCTTTTTGGGGAATGGAAGGGAATGGTGGTAGTGCGATGGGTAACTGAACCTGCCCAACTTTTTATCAGGCAAACCGGCCTTAAACTTTCCGGCGAAATAAATTTTGAAAATGTTGAGGAACATTTAGAAGGAGAAATTAAAACCGATGGCCAATTCTTTTTGAAAGGGACAAGTTATCGCAGATTAAGCGGAGAAGGACCTTTTCATTTGGATGCTTTTTATGGAAAGGTATCCAAGGATGGCTCTTCAATAGCAGGTAACTACGAAGATGCTGCTGGTAATAAAGGGGATTGGGATGTTTCAAGGGTGTCTGGTAATACTCAAAAGACAGAACAGAAGTAAACAGAAAAGAACTGACCATTCACCTGAAATTTTTGACAATTACTGAATATCCAGGGAGGTCTAAATGCCGATAGTGAGAAAGGAACAGAAAGTTGATAATTGGTCGGTCTTAATCAGAGGTGCCCAGGGAAAAGCCGGGAATATCTTTGGCAACACGGGAAATTTCATAGACCAGACAAATGTTCCGGATGTAAAAATAGAAAAAATGGCAATTGCCCCAGGATTAGTCAGAGGACTTTTTGGGGGGAAAAGAGACTTTCTGGTAATCAGCGAGACTGGAAATTCCAACCTCGCACCATACCAAATGTTTATTGGTGCCAGAGACTACGGCGACAATCTTGATGTTTCCTGGTATTTAACTTATCGGATAGGTTATGGAGAAAAAGCCTGGGCTTCTCTTCTCAAAGTTCCTATTTTGAATATTTTACTTCTGCCTTTCGCTTTGATGCGTGGTTTTGGGAGATTAGCAAAAGTGAAAAAGGTTGGATTTGAGCTTGATCTTTTTGATGAACAAGACCTCAGAGCTTATGCCACCAATGTCCACCACTGCTTACTTCAAGCGGTTGACAAACTGATGTTGGAACTGAACCAGGACCCGTCAAAAATAGACAGAAAATCAAGGGGGTTTTTGGGGATTTCGTAGTACGACCAGTCGATAAAGAAAGTGACACATGGGCATAAATGTGATACCAGCGAATATATTTCAATTTGTAGTTGACATTAACTTGGACAATTTTGAACAATATGCGATGACTCTTGAAGATTTATTGGTCCGTGAACAAAAACAATTCGATTCACGCGTCAAAGAAGCAGAATCCAAATGGCAGGGGCAAGATAGAAATGAATTTTACAGCATGTACGAAGATGATTATTGGCGACTTTCAGAGATTTTTCCAAATTTATTAAGATCCTCCTTTTTTATTACATGCTACTCTTTTCTTGAGCATACACTACTTGATTTATGTGGGTATTTTCAAAAGAAGTATAAATATACCGTTGAGTTACCAGACCTTGCGGGAAAAGGGATTTTTAAAGCGAGAACTTATTTGAAAAAGGTTGTCGGCATTGACTTTCCTGATCAGTTTTCGTCGTGGGCAGACATCGTTACTTTTACTTATATCCGAAATTTCATCGTTCACAACGATGGACAACTCGATAAAAGCAATCATGTAGCCGAAGTGAAATCATTTATTAATCAAAGACAATGGATATCTGTAGATACATTACATGAACGTATTCAATTTACTGGAAATTATTATCAGAAAATCATTGATATATTGAGGAAATTTTTCGACGAACTTTTTGCGGCAATATCCAAAATGCAAATTCCCCAGCCATAAAATAAAATGAATTTCTGGCAAAGGATATTGGGCGGTCAAGAGGATGAGGTGCCAGAAACGGACGAAGATATTTCTATGGAATCATCATTTTCCGAAGAATCCCAGAATACTCTTGAACTCGGGTGGTACTGGTCGGAGAACAAGGATGAGTACCAGATGGCCAAGATTGACCAGAAGGACAGGGCGACACATTTCTATGTCATCGGCGCCACCGGGACCGGCAAGACAAAATTTCTGGAGTTCTTAATCCAGCAGGATATTGAAAAAGGCAATGGTTTCGGGGTGATTGACCCTCACGGAGATTTGATTGAGGACATCAAAGGTTTTCTTGCCTGCCGGTATGACCAGAACGAAGACGAAAAAGAAATTTCCGAACGAATTATTCTGATTGACCCGACTGACCCGAATTTTACCGTTACCTTCAATCCTCTGGAGAAACTTCCCAACATTACCATTCCGGAACAGGTCAGCGAATTCATCTGTTCTTTCAAAAAGATGTGGGCTGATTCCTGGGGAGTCAGGATGGAGGATTTGCTGCGGAATTCTTTGATTGCTTTAGGTGAAGCCGAATATACCCTTTCGGAACTTACTTTATTTCTCACGGACAGAGTTTTCCGGCAGACGGTATTGGAAAAGGTAATTCATGCCGGAGCGCAAGAGTATTTCAAGAAATTTGATTCAATAACCGACAGGGGACAGGTTACCTGGATTGAGCCGATTACCAATAAAATCAACGCGTTCTTTGCCGAAACCAAGATACGGCAGATGTTTTCCTCTCCCAAGAGTTCTTTCAATATGCGGGAAGCGATGGACAACCGGAAAGTCATTTTTATCAAACTGGACAAAGGACGGCTGAAGGATACGGCGGACATTCTCGGCTCTCTTCTTCTGGCCAAGATACAGATGGCGGCCTTCTCCAGGTCTGACTTACCCCAGAGCAAACGAACCCCTTTCTATCTCTACGTTGACGAATTCCAGAACTTTGCCGGCGATTCATTCGCTACGGTTCTTTCGGAAGCCAGAAAGTATGGATTATCCCTGATTATGGCTCATCAGACCTTGGCCCAGATTCCTACTGAATTAAGAAGTCTGATTCTGGGCAATACCGGAATCCAGGTCTATTTCCGGGTCAACCGCCAAGATGCCCAGTTATTGGCCAAGGAGGCATTTGACTATTCCGGTTATGAGATCAAGTCGGTCCACAGCACGCGGCCGGTCTTCTGGAGTTATGCCGAGGAGTGGGAACATAGGATTGGAGAACTCCAAAGCCTGGCTCCCCGCCTCTGCTACGCCAAGCACAAGATTGAGGGAGGGGTGATACCCTTCCAGACAGCCGATATTGAGCCTTCCTGCGAAGTTTTGGGCATGGATGAGGATGAATATCAGAAATTCCTTAAAACTCTGCCTTTTGGCAAGAAATACCTGATTTCAAGGAAAGAACTAACTGCCTTGTCAGAACAGAGACAAGCGCTTTTCAGGAAAGAGCCTGCCAAAGATAGAGGAGAACCGACCGGCCCTCCAGAGGAGGTAAGAACCAAACAGAAGGAAGTTTTGGTCTCAAAACGACCCTCTCCGGCTGAAAAAACCGGTCAGGAGGCGGGAACCCTGCCGGAAGAAAAGGGCTTCCTTGAGTTTATCTCCAAGCACCCCGGTATGTTTGTCACCAAGGTATATCAGGGTCTCGGTCTGAGCGGCTATAAGGGAGACCGGCTGAAAGAGACCTTGATTGAGAAAGGTTTAATCGGACAAGAAGAGACAAGGGAAGGGATTAAAGGACGTTTAGCCAAGGTACTCAGGCTTACGGATAAAGGCTCGTCAGTCCTGAAAGATACGGCTCTAACAGGCAAGGGAGGAGATGTTCACAAGCAGTTGCAGTTAATGCTTAAGGAGCAGGCGGAACTCTTCGACTGGAAGGCCGTGATTGAAGAAAGGATTCCCAAATCTCTGGAAAGCGTAGATGTGGGTCTGAGAAAGGACGACATCAGAGTAGCGGTTGAAATCTCCAACACTTCCAGACCGGATTACGAAATCTCAAATATCAGGAAAAGTCTTGAGGCGGGCTATGACTATGTTGTCTCGGTCTGTTCCGATGACAAGTTTCTGGTTCTCCTTAAGACAGAGGTTAAAAAGAGCTTCTCTTTTAAGGAGAGAGAACGGATCCGGTTCTTTCAACCTTCCCAACTGACCGGCTTTCTGCAAAGCATTTCTCCGGCCATTGTTTCTGAAAAAGGGATTGTTTCTGGCCAAATTTCAAAACAGAAACTGTTGTTGGACACAACAGAAACATCGGAATTTCTGGGAATCAAGAAGAACACCCTCTACGAATGGATTGTCCAGAAGAAGATTCCTTATCTCAAGGTTGGCCGCTTGGTTAAGTTCAGAAAAACGGACCTGGAAACCTGGCTGGAGAAAAGGACGCAGGAAGAAAAAGAATTTTTGTGGTAAAATATCCGGTTCAGGAGTGATGAATGGGAATCTTTCAAAAAGCCGGCAATTATTACATTGATTACTACGCCAGCGGCAGGCGGAAGCGGGAAAAGGTCGGTAAGAGCCGGAAACTGGCCGAGACGGTTCTGGCGAAACGGAAAGTGCAGGTTGCCGAAGGAAAGTTTCTGGATATCAGAAAGAACGAAAGAATTAAATTTGGTGAAATGACTTCCCTTTATTTGAAAAGTTATTGCCAGGTTAACAATAAGACATCTACTGTGGAAAGAAAGGACGGAATCATTAACCATCTGACCAGTATTTTCGGCACAAAGTATATTTATGAGATTACCGCCCTGGATATTGAAGAACATAAGAGAAAAGGGGTTGAAGAGGGAAAGGCCCCGGCAACCGTCAATAAAGAAATTTCTGTACTGAGGAACATTCTGAATAAGGCGGTTGAGTGGGGAAAATTAAGGACTGCGCCACCTAAAATAAAGTTACTGAAAGAAAATAACCAGCGTATAAGATACCTGGGAAAAGGTGAAGAAATATTACTGTTAGACGCTTGCCCTGAATTCTTAAAACTTATAATAGAAATTGCTTTAAATACGGGGATGAGAAGGAGTGAGATTTTGGGCCTAAAGTGGCAGGATATAGATTTTGACCAGAAGAATATAACCCTTTTGGATACCAAGAACGGCGAAAGAAGGCAGGTCCCGATGAATTCAGCCGTGGTTGATGTTCTTTCGGGTCTAAGAAGGATACCCGAATCTGATTATGTTTTCCCTGGAAAGGACATTGGAACGCATCTAAGCAAGAGTTATCTAAGCCATAAGTTTGAAAGCATAGTAAAGCAAGCGGGTATAAAAAACTTTAGATTTCACGACCTCAGGCATACCTTTGCGTCCAGATTGGTCATGAGGGGAGTTAGCCTTAAGGCCGTTCAGGAACTACTTGGACACAAGACTTTTACTATGACTTTGCGTTATGCTCATTTTTCACCGGACCACAAGAAAACAGCCGTGGAACTTTTAGTGGACAAGAGCCCGAAAAGTTCCGGGATGGACACTATTTGGACACCAGAGCAAAACGAGGCGAGAAGGGAAATTGCGGAAACTGTTGTCAATTAATCTTTTGGGCCGCTAGCTCATCTGGCAGAGCACCGCCCTTTTAAGGCGGGTGTGGGGAGT
>CAZVUE010000071.1:0-6388 GCA_964630335.1 uncultured bacterium
ACTACAAAATAAAAGAAGACCTCTGGTTAGAATATATCTTCCGTCAGGCAACAAAAGAAGCGGTCTACGGATTAGTACGCCGCGGTTCCGGCCTTTCCTGGCAGCGGATGAAAGAACCTGCCGAAATAGTCCTTTTTGAAGCAAGACCGGTTGAACCGATTAAACTCTTCTTTTATTTTCCTTCCGAACCAGTCGCCGCCCTGCCGGAAGTTCCGGTTGGAAATGAGAAGAGACGAATCTTGTTAGGGGTAAAAGCCTGCGATTTAGAAGCCCTGAAGACCGCTGATTATATTTATCGCCAGGGTGAGGTGGTGGACCCCAATTATGCTAACCGCCGGGACCAGACCCTGATTATCAGCAGCGACTGTACCAATCCCTGTCCGACCTGCTTTTGTACCTTACACGGTCGGGCTCCTTATTCCCGGGAGGGATTTGATTTAAACCTTTCTCCCCTGGGCAGCGAAGTTCTGATTGAAGTTGGGAGTCCCCGGGGCGAAGAATTTGTTAAGGATTTAAAATCCCGGCTGACTGTGGCGAATGAATCCGAGATAAAAAAAAGTACGGAAAACCGGCAGAACTGCCAGAACAAAGTGGATGAGATTAATAAGCTTTTTCGCCACCGTCATCCTTATAGTGAGACGGTTCGCAAAGCTGCCGATGCTTCTGCCTGGAAAAAATACGGTCAGGAGATGTGCGTGCAGTGCCATGCTTGCAACTTGGGCTGTCCGACCTGTTACTGTTTTTCCTTTGCCGATTCGTCTGCAACCGGTGAGGGTATGAAACGGTTCAAAAACTGGGATTCCTGTATCACCGCCAGTTTCGGCCGGATGGCAAGCGGTGCCAATCCCAGGCCGATGCGCTGGGAACGGTTCCGTTATCATTATTACCACAAGTTTGATTTTCTGAATACGAGCCTTGGTTTTGATGCCTGTACCGGATGCGGTCGTTGTATTGACGGTTGTTTAGGCAAGATTGATAAGCGCCAGGTTCTGGTCGATTTGGAGAAAGAGGTCTATGGCTCAAGTTAATCCCTATCAACCCTACGCGGTAAATCTGTTAAAGGTCACCGAGGAAAGCCCGACGATTAAAACCTTTACCACCACCATGCCTTCCGGGTTTAAATTTCTGGCCGGTCAGTTTGTGGAGGTTACGGTTCCCGGTACCGGTGAATCACCGTTTACTCCGTCTTCCTCACCTTACGAAAAAGATTTTTTAGAGGTAACGGTAGCCCGGGTGGGAAGGGTAACGGAGAATCTCCATTCCCTTCAGCCCGGGGTTACTTTGGGTCTGCGGGGTCCGTTTGGTAAAGAATATCCGATTGAAAAGTTCCGGGATAAGGAGATTCTTCTGGTCGGCGGTGGAGTGGGGCTGGCTCCGTTACGGAGTCTCTTCCTTTCGTTAACCCAGGACCTTTCCCGTTTCCGTAAGGTTCTTTTCTGCTGCGGTTCCAAGACACCCCAGGATTATATATATAAGGATAAAATCTTTGATTCCTGGCAAAAGATGGATTCCAAAGTCTGTTTTCGGGTTACCGTGGATAAGGCGGATGAAAAGTGGAAGGGGCAGGTAGGGGTGGTTACCAAGACCCTGGATAACCTGGATGTGAACATTAAAAACAGCGTGGCCATAGTCTGCGGTCCTCCGATTATGATGAAATTCACCACTTTAAAACTTCTGGAGTTAGGTTACCAGCCGCCGCAGATTTACCTTTCTATGGAACGGATGATGGTCTGCGGTTTAGGCCACTGTCAGCACTGCGGGATTGGTCACCATCTGGTTTGCAAGGATGGCCCGGTATTTACTTACGAAGAGATTAAGGACGAACCGGAGATATGGGCGTAAAGAGACTGGTTGTCAATTTTGAAATTTGTCGGAAATGCAAGGATTGTCCGATTAAATGCAGTTATCAGTTTCACCCGGCCAATGACGGCTCGCTCACCTTACGGGAAATAATTACCTGGCAGGTAGTCTGCCGCAGGTGTAATCAGCCTGGCTGTGTGCCGTCCTGTCCGACCGAAGCGCTTAAAAAGAGAGAGGATGGTCTGATTGAGCGTTCTAACACTCTCTGTATTTCCTGTAAGTCCTGTACCCTGGGTTGTCCCTTCGGGACGATCTTTCCGGAAATGGTGCCTTATTTAACCGCCGGTTGTGACTATTGTCAGAGCCGTCTGAAAGGGGACCAAAAGCCTCTTTGCGTCCAGACCTGTCCTGAGGGTGCCATTGAATATCGTGAAATTGCCAAAGAGGAGAAGTCTACGCCGGTAGAACAGAATATTGCCGGTATCGTCACGTCTTGGCAGAAGGTGATTGAGGAGAAGTCAAAATGACCCTTTTTTATTTTTTAATCTTTCCGGGTTTTCTTACCACCGCGGTACTGGGGTTATTCGCCTCCTGGTTTGACCGGAAGATAACTGCACGGGTCCAGTGGCGGGTAGGTCCACCGCTTCTCCAGCCTTTCTATGATTTTGGCAAACTTCTGTCTAAAGAAATCACCATGCCGGAAAAAGCGGAAAGGTTTTCGTTCCTTCTGGCGCCGTTTTTTGGACTTCTGGCGGTTACTCTGGTAAGTACTATTCTTGGTCTGGCGATTTTCTTCCCTGCGGCCGGTTTTGGCGGAGACCTGATTGTGGTCGTTTATCTTCTGGTGATACCCTCGTTAGCAATAATATTAGGCGGTTTTGCCGCCGGCAACCCTCTTTCTTCGGTCGGTGCCAGCCGGGAGATGAAATTAATCATCGCCTATGAACTACCTTTTATTGTAGCGATTGCGGTTCCGGTTATTAAGGCCGGCTACTCCCTGAATTTAAGCCAGATTATGCTCTTTCAACAGGCGCACGGAGCGTTTATCGGCACTCCTTCCGGTTTTATCGCCTTTTTAATCTCTCTGTTAGTGATTCAGGCAAAATTGGCTTATATCCCTTTTGATGTTCCGGAGGCAGAAACCGAGATTATGGCCGGACCATATCTGGAGTATTCCGGCGGTCTTTTAGGCCTGTTTAAACTGACCCGGGCGATGTTACTTTTTGTTTTACCCCTCTTTCTGATTGTCCTTTTCTGGAGCGGCGTTTCTTTGAGTTCCTGGCATCTTTTGGCCGGTCTGTTAAAGATGGTATTGATTCTCCTCCTGATTGTGGTTATAAAAAATACCAACCCCCGTCTGCGGATTGACCAGGTTCTGAGATTTTTCTGGGGAAGGTGTTTTCTCTTGGTAATCTTTGCGGTTTTGTTGGCTTATTTGGGATTATAAGATGGCTGGGAATTTAAAAATTAATCTTTTGACCCGTTCCCTATGGGTCTTTCACCTCTGTGCTGCTTCCTGTAATAACTGCGACATTGAGATTCTGGACCTCTTGACCCCGCGGCATGACGTGGAGCGTTTTGGAATTTTGCTGGCGGGCAGTATCAAGCATGCGGATGTCCTTTTAGTTACCGGTTCCGTGAACCGGAAGAATGTTTCCCGGATCAAAAAGCTTTACGATGAAGCGCCCAAACCGATTCTGGTGGTGGCGATTGGTGCCTGTGCCTGTACCGGGGGTATTTTTCGGACCGGTTACCAGTTTGCCGGGCCACTGGACAAGATTATTCCGGTTGATGCTTACATTCCAGGTTGTCCACCAAAACCGGAGGCGATGATTGACGGTGTGGTGAAACTGATTACCAAGGTGAAGAAATAATGGAACTAAAGGAGAAATTTCAGGAGAAGTTTAAGGCGCTTTTTTTAGAATACACCGAGTTGCGGAAGCGTATTTACGCTACCATTCCTGCGGAGCGCTTAAGGGAAGTGGCTGGTTTTGTCTTCCACGACTTGGGAGCGCGGTTTATCATCGCTTCCGGTTTTGACAGCGGGAAAAGTATTGAGATACTATATCACTTCTCCTTTGATTCTACCGGAGAAGTAGTAAGTTTAAGGGTTTTATTGGACCGGAATAAGCCCGAGGTTGATTCGCTGGTTCCGGTTTTCCGGGCTTCTTTCTGGATTGAACGGGAAATCTGGGAGTTTTTAGGGGTTAATTTCCTGGGCCACCCGAAGATGGAAAAGTTCCTTTTGGCTGATGACTGGCCGGAAAAAGATTATCCCTACCGGATACCTCCGGATAGAACCAATACAAATGGCAAAAATAATATTACATAATTGTAGGGGTTTGATTTATCAAACCCGCGGGTCGGATAAATCCGACCCCTACATAAAATAAATTATGGAAAAGAAAGAATTTGTAGTTCCGATTGGACCTTACCACCCGCTTCTGGAAGAGCCGGAATACTTTAAACTCTTCTGCGAAGGTGAAAAGGTCGTAGATATAGACTGGCTTGCCGGTCACAACCACCGGGCCATTGAACGTATTTCAGAAAGTAAGAGTTATGACCAGGTAACATTTCTGGTGGAGCGCATCTGTGGAATCTGTTCCACCAGCCACCCCATTGCTTATGTCAATGCGGTGGAAAATTTAACCGGAACCGAGATTCCGGAACGGGCCAAGTATATCCGGACCTTTGTGGCCGAGATGGAACGGATTCACAGCCACCTTCTCTGGGTAGGATTAGCCGGACATTTTTTAGGTTATAATACGGTCTTTATGTGGGCCTGGAAGTGGCGGGAGCCGGTTCTGGATATTATGGAACTGGTGACCGGGAACCGCAATCATTACGCGATGATGTGTCCGGGCGGGGTGCGCCGGGATATGGATTCGGAAGATTTTCCGCTTATCCGGACAAAATTGGATGAGGCAAAAAAGAAGTTGGAAATGATTACCAAGGCGGTTCTGGATGATTCAGTCCTTATGGCCCGGTTAGAAGGAGTAGGAATCCTGACTGCCGAGGATATCCATAATTACGGGGCAGTCGGACCGGTGGCCCGGGGCAGTGGCGTAGCCATAGATGTCAGAAAGGATGACCCGTATGCGGCCTATGATTTAATTGATTGGAAGGTGGTGGCATTTCCGGAAGGTGATATGCTGGCAAGAGCCAAGGTAAGGCTTTTAGAATGTTTTGAATCAATTAAAATAGTGGAACAGTGCCTGACTAACCTAAAAGAGGTGAAAGGCGACCTGGTAACCAAAATTAGGGAAGTACCGCCGGGCGAAGGAATCGGACATGCGGAGGCTCCCCGGGGCGAAGTATTTCACTATGTCCGGAGCGACGGTACCAATAGACCGATTCGGCATAAAATCCGGGCGCCCAGTTATACCAACATACCAACCTTTGAGAAATCGGCCATAGGTGCCCAGCTCGCCGACGTTTTAATTACCCTGGCTGGCGTTGACCCCTGTTACTGTTGTACCGAACGGCTCTCCGCTTTACAGGAGGATGGAAAGGTCCTGGACGGGGAGGCGCTTTTACGTCTTTCCGTGGAAAAGACGGACAGGATGAGGCAAAACAATAATGACTGATATACGCGTATTAATTACTCTGTCATTCCCGCATGGTTTAAGCGGGAATCCAGAGACGTCGTCCCTGCATGCAATAAGCAGGGATTCCGGCCAAAAGCATGCCGGAACGACAAAACCCGTCGGATTCCTGCTTATTATCCGCAGGAATGACATTAAAAAATGATGATTAATCCCATTTTTTGTCCGATTATTTTACCTTTTATCTTCGGTCTGCTTATCCTGGGGCTGCCGTCCCGGTGGGCAAAAGGGACTGCCTTAGTAGGCAGCGGTTTTAACCTTCTGGTCTGTGCCTTACTCTTTACCTGGAAACCTTTATCTTATACCGGTCTTGGTAGTCACACCCTTCTGATTCTGGATACGTTGCCCGCCTCCATTCTTCTCTTTTCGGCAATTTTTGGCGTCCTGGCGGTCTTATACTCTCCGGCCTACTTGAGTAAAAATATCCCCGTAAAAGAATATTATGCCTACTTCCTCTGGGCTTTGGCGGGTACCGCGGGCACGATTTCCGCCGGACATCTTCTCATTTTTCTGGTCTTCTGGAATATTCTGGGAATAGTTCTGTACCTCCTGCTTAACCTCTCACCGACGGAAAAGGCGGCCGCCAGCGCCAAAAAGACCCTGATTATTTTAGGCGGGACCGACTCCCTTTTTATTTTAGGATTTGCCATAATTTTCTTTCTTACCGGTAGACTATATTTTGAAGGGATGCCGATTAGATTGGAGAACGGACTGGCTTATTTGGCGTTTTTCAGTCTGGTTTCCGCCGCCTTTGCCAAAGCCGGCGCCTTTCCTTTCCATACCTGGCTGCCGGAGATAGCGGAACCAACACCGGCGCCAATCTTAGCGTTTTTACCGGCTTCCCTGGACAAATTGGTTGGAATCTACTTCCTCTTCCGAATCTGCCAGAGTATCTTCTCCTTGAGTTTTCTTGCCCAGACAATACTTTTAGCCCTTGGTGCGGCCACCATCATCTTTGCGGTGATGATGGCTTTAGTTCAGCA
>CAZVUE010000072.1:0-6296 GCA_964630335.1 uncultured bacterium
ATGGTTAAAGTTCTTATTCTGCGGACGGCGGGGACAAACTGTGATTTAGAGACCGAATATGGATTTCGTCTGGCGGGTACCATTCCGGAACGGGTACATATTAATCGGCTCCTGGAAGGTTCAATTTCTCTTGGTGATTACGCTATGCTGGTTATTCCCGGGGGGTTTTCGTACGGTGACGACCTTTCCGCGGGAAAGGTATTAGCCAATGAGTTGCGGTTCAAATTGCGGGAGAAGGTTTATGCCTTTGCCGAAACCGGACGTCCCATCATAGGTATCTGCAATGGTTTTCAGGTTCTGGTAAAGGCCGGTCTGCTCCCTTTTTTCCGAACGCCCCAAAAGAGTTTTAAGGGGCTGCCTGCGACAGCCCCTAGTGCCACGCTTACTTTTAATGACTCCGGAAAGTTTGAGGACCGGTGGGTTTATTTGTGTTGTGTGGGAAGCTCACCCTTGCTGGCTGGTTTATCCGATAAAGTTATCTCTTTGCCGGTAGCGCATGGGGAGGGTAAGTTTTTGGTCAAAAGAGAGGAAGATTTTAGCCGTCTGAAAGAAAAAGGGCAGGTCGTTTTTCAATACGCGGCTGCGGATGGGACCCCGGCCGAAAAATATCCGGATAATCCTAACGGTTCTCAAGGGGCAATTGCCGGCGTTACCAACGAGCAGGGAAATGTCCTGGGTATGATGCCGCACCCGGAGCGGTTTCTTTATTCCCATCTTCATCCCCGGTGGACCAGAAAAGAAGGGAGAAATGCGTACGGTCTGAACTTATTAAAATCATTTGTTCATTACGTAAAGTAAAGGGGAAAATGGAAGAAGCAACTAAAAAAGCCCAGGTTCTGGTGGAAGCGTTACCCTATATTCTGAACTTCCAGGGTAAGTTCTCGGTAGTTAAATATGGCGGTTCGGTTATGAGAGAATCACGGCTTTCCCGGGTGGTCCTGGAAGACATCGTTTTTATGTCGGCGGTGGGAATGAAAGTGGTTCTGGTTCATGGTGGTGGTGACCGGATTTCAGAGGCGCTTTCTAAAAAGGGTTTAAAGTCGCACTTCGTGGAAGGTCTGCGTTATACCGATGCGGAAATGATTGCGGTAATCAAAGATGTTCTTCTGTCGATAAGTCAGGAACTGGCTTCACTTATTGGAGAACTTGGGGGGAAAGCAAAGATAGTCTTTCCGGAAGAGAAGGTCGTAAAGGCGATTAAGTTTACTTTGCCGGAAACGGACTTAGGTCTGGTAGGAGAAATAAAAGAGGTGAACCGTTCTTATTTTGAGGATATTTGCAAGGACCCTGTCATTCCGATTGTTCCACCGGTGGCTTATGGTGCGGATGGGCTTTTTTATAACATAAATGCCGACAGTGCGGCCAGTAAAATTGCCACAAGCCTTTCGGCGGTGAAACTGGTTTTTTTAACGGATACCCAGGGTATTATGCGTGACAAGACCAAATCAGAAGGTTTAATATCCGTACTCCGGCCCTTTCAGGCTAAGTCATTGATTGAAGAAGGGGTAATTACGTCCGGAATGGTTCCTAAAGTTCTGGCTGGTCTTTCCGCAATGGAATCCGGGGTGGCGAAAGTCCATTTGGTGAGCGGTCATATTTCCCATGCACTCCTTCTGGAAATTTTTACGACCCAGGGAGTGGGTACGGAAATTGTTCCCGAATAAAATGAATGAGGCAGAGGTTTATCGCTTGTACCGGGATTATGTAATTCCGTCGTATCAACGAGAACCTCTCTGCTTGGTGAAAGGAAACGGCGCCTGGGTAACCGATATTAAAGGCAGACGATACCTTGATTTTTTTCCGGGATGGGCAGTGAGCGGATTGGGACACTGCCACCCCGGGGTGGTAAGAGCGATTGTTAACCAGGCTGAGATGGCGCTCCATTTTTCCAATAACTTCTACCAGCCTTATCAGGCAAAATTAGCCCGGACGATTGTGAAAGCAAGTTTTCCGGGTAAATGTTTCTTTGCCAACAGCGGCGCTGAGGTTAATGAGGCAGCCATTAAGTTGGCGCGTATCTATGGATATCGTACCGGCGGCCGGTATCAGATTATCTCTTTTGACCGTTCTTTCCATGGCCGGACCTTAGCCACCATAGCGTTGACCGGACAGCCCAAGGTTAAAAGGGGGTTTGCACCTCTGCCACAGGGTTTCCGGAAGGCTAAGTTTAATGATTTGGAAAGTGTTAAAAAATCTGTTAATCCAAAGACATCCGCCATCTTTGTGGAACCCATTCAGGGTGAGGGTGGCGTAAGGCCAGCCACGGCTGAATTTTTGAAAGGTTTACGAAAGATGTGTGATGACAACCGGATTATGCTTATCTTTGATGAGGTTCAGACCGGAATGGGACGTACCGGAAAGTTATTTGCCTATCAGAACTATGGGGTTACTCCGGACGCCATGACGCTGGCGAAGACTTTGGGGGGCGGTATTCCGATTGGTGCGCTGGTGGTCCGAAAAGATTTTGCCGACCTTCTCCAGCCGGGGACACATGCTTCCACCTTTGGGGGTAACCCGTTGGCTTGTTCCGCAGCCCTGGCGGTCTTTGAGACAATCGAAAAAGAGAACCTTTTGGACAATACACTGAAGATGGGTGCGTATCTTAAAGAGATCCTGAAAGGGATTTCACCTTTAGTAAAAGAGGTTCGCGGAGCGGGACTGATGTTAGGTTTGGAGCTGACGAAGGAGGGGGCGGGAATTGTGGCTGAGGCCCGAAAGAATGGGCTCCTGATCAACTGTACCCAGAAAAAGGTTCTGCGGATTATGCCGCCCCTGACCATTACCCAAAAAGAGATTGATTTGGGGGTTTCGATATTACAAAAATGTTTAAACTGAAGAAAAAAGATTTTCTGCAGGTAGCGGATTTAGGTGCGGATGAAATCTGGCATCTTTTTGAATTGACCAAAGACCTT
This sequence comes from uncultured bacterium, assembly GCA_964630335.1. Lineage (GTDB taxonomy): Bacteria > Ratteibacteria > UBA8468 > MWAK01 > MWAK01 > CAZVUE01. Next base: position 2,913 of record CAZVUE010000072.1, read on the forward strand.
AAAACCAGGCGAAAACGCGGTGAGAAGATAATTCCAATTCTGCGTGGAAAGGTATTGGGGATGCTCTTTGCCAAGCCGTCTACCCGTACCAGAACGTCTTTTGAAGTTGGGATGTTAGAATTGGGTGGATACGCGATAACCCTTGATGCCGGAAATCTTCAGGTCGTAAGGGGAGAAACGATGGGTGATACCGGCCGGTGTCTTTCCCGGTTTCTTAACGGTATTATGATTCGTACCTACAAACAGGAAGATGTGGAGGTACTGGCAAAGAACAGCACTATTCCGGTTATCAATGGTTTGACCGATTTACACCATCCCTGCCAGGCGCTGGCTGACTTCTACACCATCTGGGAAAAAAGGGGCAGTTTTAAAAGGGTAAAAATGGCTTTCTTCGGTGACGGCAACAACGTTTGCCACTCTTTGATGCAGGCAGCGGTGCTTTTGAACGTCGAGATGCAGGTAGTGACACCGCCGGGTTGCCAGCCGAAGAGGACGGTTCTGGCTAATTTGAAGAACAACCATAAGAAGATAACAATTACTACCAATCCGAAGGTGGACCTTTCCAACGTTGATTTTGTTTATACCGATGTCTGGGTGAGTATGGGGGAGGAGAAGAAAAGGAAGAGAAAAGACGTATTCCAGCCGTATCAGGTCAATGAAAAGATTCTCAAAAAAACCTCCTCCAAAGTAATGGTAATGCACTGCCTTCCCGCCCATCGGGGAGAGGAGATAACCGATGAGGTAATCGATGGCCCCCATTCCATTGTCTGGGACCAGGTGGAAAACAGACTGCACTTCCAGAAAGCCCTCCTGGCCGCTTTACTCTGAAAAAGTCCTTTTTGCCCGCCTGAAACGATTACGGCAATTAATGGCGGCAGAGGAACTAACCGGTTTTCTATTATCTTCAAAAGAGAGTGTCGGTTACTTTACCGGTTTGTTTCTGGAAGGAACTTGTAGCCTGGTCACATCCAAAGATATCTTTTTTTTCGTTCAGATTTTAGGTTACGAAGAAGCGTCTTATTATCTTTCCGAAAGTAAACGGCCATATTTTCTCAAGCCCTATAAATTTGCTGCCCTCTGGGAGAAAAAATCAGTACTGGCAAATCTGAAAAGGGTGGGTTTGGAACCGGAAAGTTCAGCCAGCCTGCTTTTAAGATTGCAAAAGGCATTTCCGGAAGTTCATTTCTTGGCAAGCCAGATGCCGTTAGAGGTTCGTTCCATCAAAGATAAGTCTGAGGTTGCTTTCATCCGTAAAGCCAGCGGAATTACCCGAAAGATATATCCGCGGATAAAAGAAAGAATCAGACCCGGAATAAGCGAAGAAGAAGTAAGCCGGATTTTACGCGGTTATTTCCGGGGAAACGGTGTCCAGGAAGCAGCCTTTCCGACTATTGCCGCTGTCCGCCAGGGCAGCCTCTTTCCGCACGCGGTGCCTACCCGGAAGGAATTCGGCTCACACGACTGGATGATTCTGGACTTTGGCGCCAGATATTACGGATACTGCAGCGATTTTACCCGGGTCGTCTTTTCTGGTAAAATAGAGAAGAACGTCAGCCGGGTTTATAACGCACTTCGGGAAGCGAAAGAGAAGGCGGAAGAAAGTGTAATGCCCGGAATTTCGGCAAAGGCTGTTGATTCCGCCGGCCGCAATGTCCTGAAAAAACAAGGATTGGCGCGCTATTTCATCCACGGTATCGGACATGGCCTGGGTCTTTCCGTGCACGAAAGACCGGTTTTGGGCCCCAAAAGTACCGACGTCTTAAAAGAGGGAATGGTCATTACCCTGGAGCCGGCGGTCTATATTCCGGGATGGGGTGGTATGCGTATCGAAGATACTTATCTGGTTACCAAAGACGGTTTAGAAAATCTTACCGCGTAGGGGCACCATTCATGGCGCCCTGCGGGCGGGGTAATTCACTATGGACGAAAAAACTCTGCGGGGTCTGCTGGAAAGATTTAAAGCCGAGAAGGTAGACTTAAATGACCTAATAGGAAAACTGAAGAGTTTGCCGTACCAGGACCTGGGGTTTGCCAAATTGGATACGCACCGGGCTTTGCGCTTCGGGTTTCCGGAAGTTATTTACGCGCCGGGCAAGACCGACCAACAGATTTTAACCTTGCTGAAGAAATTAACCGAAAGGTGTCCCGGCCGGAAAAAAGTTCTGGTTACCCGGATTACCGAAGAGCAAGCCGCTTTTTTGCAGAAGAAAATTTCCGGCTTGAGATACTTTCCGGAAGGCAGAATCCTTACCGGAAAAATTCCGGAGCATAAAACCGCTGGTTATATAATGATAATAAGTGCCGGTACCGCCGATTTACCGGTAGCAAGGGAGGCAGAAGTTACTGCGATGGCTCTGGGCAGTCGCATAAAAACCCTCTACGATGTTGGTGTTGCCGGCATTCACCGGTTATTGGATTCGGTGAAGATGATTCAGGAGGCTGCCTGTTTAGTGGTGGTAGCAGGAATGGAAGGTGCGCTTCCTTCCGTGGTTGCCGGTATCTCCGGTAAGCCGGTGGTCGGTGTTCCTACCTCCATAGGATACGGCGCTTCTCTGGCAGGATTTACCCCTCTTCTGACGATGCTTAACTCCTGTAGCCCGAACGTAGTGGTGGTAAATATTGACAACGGATTCGGCGCCGGGTTCTTTGCCCACTTAATCAATACCACCAGATAGTTTGTAGGGGTTTGATTTATCAAACCCGACCATTTTCGGGCTCAATAAATTGAGCCCCTACTTTAACCTGCGTATAAGGTAAGGAGAAGAATTTATGGAATTAACGAGAATCGAAAAAGAAGTAAAGGCACGATTAGACCACAAAGACCGGATGCGGGAGAAGGTGATGCCGGCCTGCCGCGAGGTCGTCCGGATGGCCTCCGAAATTATCAAGGAAGTACACCGGCACCACTGGGAGAAGGCAAAGAAGGACCTTGAAAAAGCAACCAAGGCGATAAAGGAAATCCAGAGACTGCTGGCGAAGGAACCGGACCTGCGCTTTGCCGGTTTTGTAACCATGGCTGAGAAAGAATATGCGGAAGCCGCCATCACCCTTTCGGTCCTGGGAGAAAAGAGGCTTCCCACTCTGGCGGAATTAGCGGTTGCAGCGCCGGAATATCTCAACGGAATGGCCGAGGCGATTGGGGAACTGAGGCGGCATTTGCTTGACCGTCTGCGCAAGCATGAGTACCAGGAAGCGGAACGGCTTTTGAACGTGATGGACAGTTTTTACTACTTCCTCTTTTCCCTGGATTACCCGGATGCCATTTTACGCGGTTTACGCCGGATGGTTGACAACGACCGCAGTATCATTGAACGTACCCGGGGTGATTTGACAACCGCTTTGATTCAGGAAAACCTCCGGCAGGAACTACTGCGTCTGGAGAAG
>CAZVUE010000073.1:0-4207 GCA_964630335.1 uncultured bacterium
ACGCCAACCAGGAAGGTGGTGAGAAACCGGTTCGGGTATTTCAACCAGAGGTTAAAAACTTCAGCCCGGCGGCCTTCGGATTCTATTAAAGCCTTGACTTTAAGTTTGCTTAAAGAAGTAAGCGCGGTCTCTGTTGCGGAGAAAAAAGCCGCTAATCCAAAAAGGAGAATCAACCCTAAGAATGAGATTACCATCAGTTATTTTTGTTATATTATACTCCAGAGAAGGCATTTCTGTAAAGATAAAGGGGGGTTCCCTTTCCCTATCCGATTCAACGGATAGGGGACCCGCATAGGATTGGAAAGGGGGGATATTTCCAGGAAAACTTACTGTTACCTTAAGATTTATGGTAAAATTGAAATACTAAGGCTTGTGAGCCCATTATCATTATCAAGAGGTTTACTAATGACCATAGGGATTCCGAAAGAGGTTAAGGTGGAGGAGTATCGGGTGGGAATTCTGCCTGATGCGGTTTCGCTCCTTACCCGGAAGGGGCACAAGGTTCTGGTGGAGAAATCCGCTGGATTGGGCGCTGGAATCAGGGATGAAGAATATGAGCGCTCTGGCGCAGAAATTGTATCAGAACCAAGCCGGATTTACCGAAAAAGCGAATTGGTTGTGAAGGTTAAAGAACCTCAGCCCACCGAATACCAACTTCTTCAGGAGGGACAGATTATCTTTACCTTCTTCCACTTCGCGGCAAACCTACAGATGACCAAAGTTCTTCTTGAGAAGAAGGTAGACTGTATCGCTTATGAACTGGTAGAAAAGGATGGTTGTTTGCCCATCCTTACACCGATGAGCGAAATCGCCGGACGTCTGGCGCCCCAGCAAGCCGCAAAATACTTGGAGAAGGAATATGGCGGTAAAGGGATTTTATTGAGCGGTGCTACCGGCGTAAAACCAGGCAAGGTGGTAATAATCGGTGGCGGTGTGGTTGGTTTTAATGCCGCGAAAATTTCTGCCGGATTAGGTGCTCAGGTTGTAATTCTGGAAATAAACGAAAAAAAGATAAAATACCTGAAGAAAACCTTACCTGCGAATTGCAAAGTGGTCTCCTCCAACCGTGAAAATATCAAAAAGGAGATCAAAAATGTGGATGCGGTAATCGGAGCGGTCTTAATTTCCGGAGTACGGGCGCCGATTCTTTTAAAACGGGAAGACCTGAAAGAAATGGAACCCGGCACCGTGCTGGTTGACGTGGCAATTGACCAGGGAGGCTGTTTTGAAACCAGCCGGGGAACCACACACCGAAATCCAATATACTTACTGGACGGCATTGTCCATTACTGTGTGGCAAATATGCCCGGCATCGTTCCCAGAACTTCCACCTATGCCCTGTCTTGTGCTACTACTCCATACATCCTGCTCTTAGCCGAAAAGGGAGTAAAAATAACCCAAGAGAATCTGGAACTAAAAAGTGGTCTGGCGATACAAAGAGGGGAAATAGTCAATAAGTCTCTCTTGGCGATAGAAAATATTTAAGGGAGGGCTGATATACCTTGCGAAAACCGGGCCGGATGGGGTATAATATCGTTATGAAAATCCCCCGCAGATTTCAGCCCATCCTCTGGTCTAAGGATGTTAACACCATCGATCCGGTCAGGGACCAGACTTATATCGTTCATCAGATTTTGCGATACGGCAACCTGACACAAATTAAGTGGCTTCTGAAAAGATATTCCCTTCCGGAAGTCCGGAAAACTTTTCTGGATAAACCTAAACGTATTTATAACCCGGCCGGTTTCAATTTTCTTAAAAGTTTTATTTTGAAGATCAACAAAAACATTCCGGCAAAAGATTATGTCCAAATTCCCGGTAGACTTCTTATTATCTCTCAGCCAGAAAAAAAGTCTTGAAAGCCTCGGTAAATTCCGGAATCTGGGCGTTTTAGGGGGCGGCACAGCCATCATGCTTCAATTATCTCACCGCCGCTCTTACGACCTGGATTTTTTTCTCCCCAAACCGGTGCCAAATAGCCTTCTGGCTAATCTGAATAAAAAATTCAAGCGAAAAATCCGGGTTGTTTGTGACAGCAGAGACGAACTAAGCATCATTACGCCTTTTAAGGTAAAACTGACTTTTCTCTATTTTCCTTTCCCGAATCTGCATCCCCTGAGAGAAATCTTAAAAATAAAGGTTTTTGACCGCCGGGACTTAGCCTCAAATAAAGTTTATACTATCGGACGGAGAGGTGAATACCGGGACTACCTTGACCTATTCTTTCTCCTGAAACAGGGGTACCGGTTGAACCAGATTATTGAAGAAACGAAGAAACGTTTTGCCGGTATCTTTTCGGAAAAATTGTTTTTAGAACAATTAGTTTATTTTGGAGATATCAAAGACTTTACCGTGGAATTTATCGGCCGGGCATATTTACCAAAAGACGTAAAATCCTTCTTGGAAAAGGAAGCCCAAAGATATTTGTCTCAAACCCTGGCTTAACTTTTATAGAAAATTATGGTCAGGATAGGACTGGCACAGATTAACGCTACCGTCGGAGACATCACCGGAAACGAAGCCAAGATTCTCCGGTACATCTCTGAAGCGCAGAAGTCGGGTGTGGATATCGTTGCCTTTCCGGAGATGGCTTTAACCGGCTACCCGCCGGAAGACCTGCTCTTTAAATCCGGTTTTATCGAAGCCAACCTGAACGCCCTTGCCCGAATTGCAAAGAAAACCAGGGATATTATTGTGGTAACAGGTTTTATTGACCGCAAGGACGACCTTTATAATTCCGCTGCCGTCATTACCGGCGGAAAGGTCCACGCAGTCTACCACAAACACTTTCTACCCAACTACAGCGTTTTTGATGAAGAAAGGTACTTTAAGGCAGGACAGGAGAACCTTGTCTGTAAATCCGGCAGCCTTGTCTTTGGAGTCAATATCTGCGAGGATATCTGGCATCCTGCGGGCCCGATGGCAGAACAGGTATCCGCGGGAAGCCAGTTAATCATCAATATCTCTGCCTCACCTTACCAGTACAGCAAGGTCAAGTATAAGGAGCGAATGCTGGCTGGCAGGACCGCAGACTATGCGGTCTTTCTCGCTTACGTTAACCTGGTAGGCGGTCAGGACGAACTGGTCTTTGATGGCCAGAGTGTGGTCTTTGACCCGGAAGGAAAAATATCTAGCCGGGCAAAACCTTTCTCAGAAGACTTACTCATTGTGGATATTGAACCTGACCGGCTCTTAAAACGCCGGGTCCGGGAACCCAGGCTGCGAAAAGGAATGTCCTCACAAAATCTGCCCATCGTAGCCCTCCCCCTCACCCACCCCTCCTCCAACCAAGGGTTGGAGTCCTCGTCCCCCGGGGGAGAGCGGGGCACCCACGAAGTGGGTCGGGGTGAGGGCAGGATAGAAAAACATCTGCCGAAAACAGCGGAAATCTACCAGGCGCTCCTTACCGGAACCAAAGATTACGTTGACAAAAACGGTTTTAAAAAAGTGATTATCGGACTCTCCGGCGGTATTGATTCCGCGCTTACCGCCACGATTGCGGTTGACTGCTTAGGAAAAGAACGGGTGGTCGGACTCTTTATGCCCAGCCGGTATTCGGCAAAAATCAGTGAAACTGACTCCAAGCAACTGGCTAAGAACTTAGGAATTAGGGTTCACCTCATCCCGATTGAAGATATCTTTGATGTCTACCTCAGGACGTTGAGGACCGCGTTTGCCGACACCAAACCAGATATTACCGAAGAGAACATCCAGGCACGTATCCGGGGTAACCTTATTATGGCTTTCTCCAATAAGTATGGATATCTGGTCCTGACCACCGGCAACAAAAGTGAAATCGCTACCGGCTACTGTACCCTGTACGGAGATATGGCTGGCGGATTTGCGGTCCTTAAAGACATTCCCAAAACCCTGGTTTACCACCTGGCAGAATATCGCAACAAAATCTCGCCGGTCATCCCCAAACGCATCCTCACCCGGCCGCCTACCGCAGAACTACGACCGGACCAGAAGGACAGCGACACCCTGCCGGAATACCCGGTTCTGGACCCAATCCTTAAAGCCTACGTGGAGGAGAACCTCTCACCAGGAGAGATTATTAAAAAAGGGCATCCGGAGAGTTTGGTACGGAAGGTCATCCGGATGGTTGACCGGAACGAATACAAACGCAGACAGGCTCCGCCCGGCATCAAAATTACCGGACGGGCTTTCGGAAAGGACTGGCGCCTGCCTATTACCAACGCCTTCC
>CAZVUE010000073.1:4307-6245 GCA_964630335.1 uncultured bacterium
ATTACCGGACGGGCTTTCGGAAAGGACTGGCGCCTGCCTATTACCAACGCCTTCCACCAGTAAATCCCCCTCAATCCCCCTTTGTTAAAGGGGGAAAAAGGGGGATTTTGGAATTGCCACTACCTCAGGCGGGTGAGAATGCTGGATTTATGTTCCGGCAGACCTTCCAAATCCGCTAACGCTGAGATGTCCTCCGCCCACTCTTTCAAACCAGGCTTATCCCACTTCAGCCGGGCAAAAGAACGCAAGAAGGTTAAGGCGGAAAGGCCGGAGAAAGAGACCGCTGTCCCGCTGGTAGGCAGAATATGGCTGGGACCCGCCAAATAATCGCCAACCGCTACCGGTGTGTAGTCGCCAATGAAGATAGCGCCTGCGCTCTTAATCTTTCCGACAAGCATCTCCGGCTTATCTGCCATCACCACCAGATGTTCCGGCGCAATCATCTCAATCAGGCTGAGAGCCTTTTCCCTCTCCGCATAGATGGCAAATCCTTCTATTCCGGCGCCGGCAATCTTCTCCAGAAGCCGCCGGTCCGGAGTAATCAGAACAGCCAGACCGTTACGATGCTCAGCCTGGCTGGCTAACTCTGCCTTAACAAAACACGGGTCTGCGGTTTTATCCGCAAAAACCACCACCTCGCTGGGACCAGCCGGACAGTCCAAGTCAACGATGCCGTAAAGGAGCCTTTTGGCTGCGGAAACATACTCATTGCCTGGACCGACAATCTTGGCAACCTTAGGAATCCTGCCTGCGCCAAAGGCTAACGCTGCAATTGCCTGGGCGCCTCCGATTTTATATATTTCCGTAACCCCCAGAAAGGCAGCGGTTGCCACCACCGCTCTATTGGCTTGACCATCCTTACCCGGTGGAGTGGCAATAACGATTCTTTTTACGCCGGCGACCCGGGCCGGAACCACCGCCATCAGAACCGTGGAGACCAGAGGTGCGGTACCGGCCGGTATATAAATTCCAACCGGTTCAACCGACACGTAGACGCGTTCCATCTTACCGGACCGTTCGGCAATACTAAATCCCTTCGGGACCTCCTTCTCCGCAAACCTTCTGATACGTCCGGCAACCCTTTCCAACCGCTGTTGCCATTCCCGGCTAAGAAACTCCTTCTTCGCTTCGGCAATCTCCCGGCGGGAAACCCGAAAATCAGCAATCTCAACACCATCGTAGGTTCTGGTCAATTCCCGTAAAGCAGCCTCACCACCCTCCTTAACCCGGCTGATAATCTTCGCTACCTGGATTTCTACCCGGCGGAACTTCTTCTGCCGTTCTGCCAGAACCTTTGCTAATCCACCTTTATCAACTATCTTCATATCCCCTCTGCCATTCTTCCTTATAAGTATATCACACCCCAAATGTAAGTTAAATCTTAATCTCAATAATTTTTTGGCGGTTCCTTTCGCCTTTGACTATGTGAATATCCTTCTTTTTCAACCCAAAATATTCCGATAAAACCTCAACTGCCGCCTTATTTGCCTTTCCATCCATTGCCGGCGCGGTCACATATACCTTGAGCCGGTTCTCTTCCGTTACCACTTTATCCTTATGCGCGTTAGGAATAACCTTTATCTCTACCCGTTTCATTTTAGAAGCCGTATAAATATTTCCTGTCCTCCATCTTTATTCGAATTTAAATCTTTTAACAACCTCCATAAAGGGCTCCTTTTCGCAGACAGACAGCATCTGGGTTACCTGACCACCTTTTCCTTCCACCTTCTCTTTCATTATCCGTAACGCCCTATCTTTGCCTAACCCGCTTCCATAAGTGACGAATAGGCAGACAGACTTACCAGAGAGGGGGGAAACTTTTTCCAAAAAGGTATTGAGGGCTGGCGCGGGACTGCCTGCCCAAACCGGGGAACCAAGGAGTATAAAGTCGTAGTCTACCGGGTTAAAGTCCACTCCTTCAACATTGCCTTTTATCCG
>CAZVUE010000074.1:0-6225 GCA_964630335.1 uncultured bacterium
CTGAAGGTTTGCCCTACGTCTAATGATAAATTATTTGTATTAGGGAGGAGGACAGAATGTCAACAAAATCGGTTAGTGAAAGAGCCTTAGAGCAGGGGAAGGGAATCCTGCGTCTGGTACCAACCTGGGTACCGCGTTCTTTCTGCATCCCGGGGCGAAGAATCAAACTCCACCCGGATGATTACTACGCGTTGGGTGGAATACGGGGCGGTATCGATGAACGTTGGTTTGCCTCCACCACGCCCGCGGACAACGGTCCGCTGACCTCTCCCAACGAAGGCTTAAGTTTTATCGTCTTTGAGGATGGGAACAAAACAGAACGCATCCTCCTGCGCGATGCCGTTGAAGAATTAAAAGGCGAATTGTTGGGTGAACGGCTCTGGAATGCGTATCATTCCTGGCCCCTGTACGCCAAGTTCTTTGATAACCAGGGAGCCCTGCCGCACCATGTTCATCACCGGGATAAACATGCGGCCCTGGTAGGACAGTTGGGCAAGCCGGAGGCATACTATTTTCCTACCCAGATGAATAACCACGGCGGGGACTTTCCCTATACCTTTTTCGGATTTGAACCCGGTACGACCAAAGAACAGGTTAAGGAATGCCTGATGAACTTCACCAAGGGTGACAACAAAATCACCAATCTTTCCCGCGCCTACCGGTTAGAGCCGGGAACCGGCTGGGACGTGCCGCCGGGAGTACTGCACGCACCCGGTAGTCTCTGTACCTATGAACCCCAGAAAGCATCGGACGTTTTTGCGATGTACCAGTCTCTGGTTGGCGGACAGGTTATACCGGAAGAATTGCTCTGGAAGACTACCCCACCCGATAAGAAAGGGGATTACGATTACCTGATGGAAGTGATTGACTGGGAACTGAACGTGGACCCTGAGTTTATGGCGCATCGTTTGATGCGGCCCAAGCCGGTCAGAGCGAAAAAAGAGATGGAGGCTGAAGGCTATTCTGAAAACTGGATTTGTTATAAGTCAGGCGATTTCAGCGCCAGGGAACTGACCGTACTGCCGGGCAGAACCGTTACCATTGTAGACAGCGCTGCCTATGGGATGATTATGGTTCAGGGCCACGGTAAGATGGCTGGATGGGAGATTGAGACACCAACCCTGATTCGGTACGGCCAGTTGACCAATGACGAATTCTTTGTCAGTGAATCTGCGGCGGCTCAGGGTGTTACCATTACCAACTATTCCCGGACCGACCCGATTGTAATGCTGAAACACTTTGGTCCGGAGAACCCGGATTTAGGAATTAGCGTAACTATTTGATTCCAGATGTCACCCAAAAAACATTCTTCAACCATGATTTTAGATGCATTGAGTAAGGTAAGTAATGCGATTACCTCAGACCTTTATCTGGAAGATATTTTGCGCCTTATCGTTACCGTGACCGCCGGTGTAATGAACTCCAAAATCTGTTCGTTGATGCTCTTGAATGACAAAAACGAATTAGAGATTAAGGCGACCCAGTCTATCAATCCGGAGTATATCCGTAAACCAAACCTCAAGATTGGTGAAGGGATAGCCGGAAGGGTAGCGGTGGAAAACCGGCCGATTGTAGTTTATGATGTCCAGTCCGACAAAGAGTACAAGCATAAAGACCTGGCAAAGAGGGAAGGTCTGGCTTCGCTTCTTTCCGTACCCCTTGCGGTCCGGGGCAAGGTAATCGGCGTTCTCAATACCTATACTTCCCAGCCGCATCATTTTACCCAGGAGGAGATTGAGGTTCTTCAGACCGTAGCCAACCAGTCAGCGGTGGCGATTGAAAATACCCACCTGATTGTTAAAACCCGGGTTATTGAAGAGGAGTTGGAGAGCCGGAAGGCGGTGGAGAGGGCAAAAGGAATTTTAATGCGCAAGAAAACCTTAAGTGAAGAAGAAGCCTTCCGTTTCATCCAGAAAGAGAGTATGAACCGTCGTATCTCAATGCGCCAGGTTGCGGAAGCCATCATTCTCAGCGCCCAGTTGTAAGGGGTTGCTAAACAATAAAGTTAACTATTTGCCAGAGGTGATTTTGGAGCGAGACAAGAAGCGAAGAATCTGGCGTACCCCCTGTGGTACGGAAGCAATGAGCGACGCAGTCGCAGCCCAAAAGCGACCTGGCCCTTCGGGGAGTCCCATCTTTGGGTCATTGCGGCGTTGCTTCTCGGTTATGTGCCACAGGGGGCACAAAACCTCCCTTGTCAATCCTATGACAAGGGGACCCGTGTCGCGCCTTGCACTGACCTTAAATCCGGGACTCCAAATAGTCAATTTTATTGTTTAGCAACCCCTAAGGTTAAATAATATGGACATCTGGGTGGTGGATTACGGATTGGGAAACCTGCGCAGTGTCAGTAAGGCGCTGGAGAAGGTTGGGGCACGGGTATCGGTGAGTTCTGATTCCAGGACGTTGAATGAAGCGAAGGCGGTGGTTCTGCCTGGAGTGGGTGCCTTTGACTCTGCGGTTAAAAACTTAAAAGAATTATGCCTTTACCAGCCATTACTTGATTATTTAAAAGAGGATAAACCTTTTTTAGGCATCTGCTTAGGTTTTCAACTCCTTTTTGAGGGAAGTGAAGAAGGGAAGGAACGAGGTTTCGGAATAATTCCGGGTAAAAACCTCCGGTTTCCGGAAAGCGTGAAGATTCCCCAGATTGGCTGGAACAAGGTCACCTACACTAAAGAAAGTCCGTTATTTGCCAGTGTCCGTAACGGTTCCTATTTTTACTTTGTCCATTCTTATTACGGTGTAAGTGAAACGGAAATTGGCCGCGCGGAATACGGGATTTCATTTACCGCTGCGCTCCAGAAGGGCAATATCTTTGCCACCCAGTTCCACCCGGAAAAGAGCGGAGATGTGGGTTTACAACTGCTGTCTAATTTCTGTGAATATTGCCAACACTAATACAAACGAATTAAATGTTTTTACGTAGGGGCGCGATTCATCGCGCCTGCGGATTATGGTTATTATTCTTGATTTCGGTTCGCAGTATACCCAGTTAATTGCCCGCCGGATACGGGAATTGAAGGTTTACTGCGAAATATTGCCTTTTAATGTTTCTCTGACGGAAATTCAGAAACGTAAGCCCAAGGCGATTATCATTTCCGGCAGTCCGGCCAGCGCCTCTGAAGAGGGGCATCCTTCCTGTGACCCGGGGCTTTTTACTTTAAAAATCCCCATTCTGGGCATCTGTTACGGCATGCATCTAATGGCGCAGATTTTAGGTGGTGAAGTTAAATCTGCGGGAAAAAGAGAATATGGCCGGACACTCTTTTCCGGCTGCCGCCGGGAGGACCTGTTTGCCGGTTTGCCGAACCGGTTCATTACCTGGATGAGCCACGGTGACTATGTCAGTAAGATGCCTCCCTATTTTGAAATCATCGGTACCACCGGCAATTGTCCGATTTCTGCTTTCCGGCATACTAACCGGAAGTTATTCGGCGTTCAGTTCCACCCTGAGGTCAGCCATACTCCTAAAGGTCCGGAAATCTTTAATAATTTCCTTTTCCGGATAGCGGCCTGTTTCCCGGACTGGACCATGGCTTCCTTTGTTAAGGAAGCGGTGGCGGAAATCAAGAAGAAGGTGGGAAATTCCAGAGTGGTCAGCGCCCTTTCCGGCGGAGTAGATTCTTCGGTCCTGGCGGTCTTGCTGCATCGGGCTATCGGTGATAGACTCCACTGTATTTTTGTTGACAATGGCCTTTTACGGGCCGGTGAGCGCGCAGGCGTTGAAGAGGCTTTCCGGAAACATTTTCACGTCAACCTGCGGGTGATAAATGCGGGAGAACGGTTTTTGACAAAATTGTCCCGGGTCAGTGAGCCGGAGAAGAAGCGGAAGATAATCGGAGAGGAATTCATCCGGGTTTTTGAAGAAGAAGCAAAAAAGATTGGAGGGGTTAAGTTTCTTGCCCAGGGAACCCTCTATCCGGACATGATTGAGAGTCAGTCGGTCTTTGGCGGTCCGTCCTCACGTATCAAGAGCCACCACAACGTGGCGGGTTTGCCGGAAAAGATGGAACTGGATTTGGTGGAACCCTTGAAATACCTTTTTAAGGATGAAGTGCGTCAATTAGGAAAGGAATTAGGTTTGCCTCACGAGATAACCGGACGGCACCCGTTCCCCGGTCCGGGTCTGGCGGTGCGTGTCCTGGGAGAAGTTACCCGGGAACGGCTGGAAATCCTGCGGCAGGCTGACCGTATCTTTATTTCTGAGATTAAGTCCGCCGGCTGGTACGATCGGATCTGGCAGGCTTTTGCAGTACTTTTACCGGTGAAGACCGTGGGTGTGATGGGTGACGAGCGCACCTACGAAAACGTAATTGCCCTCCGGGCGGTCTGCAGCGTGGACGGAATGACCGCAGACTATACCGCCATTTCGCACCCCTTGTTAGGAAAGATTGCCAATCGCATCATCAATGAGGTGAAGGGCGTAAACCGGGTAGCCTACGACATCAGTTCCAAGCCTCCCGCTACCATTGAGTGGGAATAACTTTTTGACGCTAACGCACTTGGCGGATTTCATTCCAGAATTCTGCAGGCCGTATAATCTTGACCTCATCAACTTTCAACCTTTTAGCCACATCTTCATCGGTATAAATCCCCTTTGCCCTTGCTTTTGAGGTAAACCTTTCCCTTATTTCTAAAAACTGATCCCGAAAAAGATAGTTTTGCAGGGCCATCTTGACAACCGTACTTTTATTTAATCTTCTCTTTTGGACAAACTGGAGCAATTCTTTGCCCAAATCTTCCGGCAAACTCACCGTAATTGCCATCCGCATTTTTTCCTCCTGTTATGTTACATTGTAACACAAAAAGGGGAATGAAGTAAATACCTCCACGGATTACTATCTCCGTGTTTGTGTTTTTTTCATAAACCCACATATTTTTATTTTGTCATTCCCGCATGTCTTAAGCGGGAATCCATTGATTACAAGTATAGATTCCGGCTGAGTTTCCCCCTGTGTGTATTAAACAGGGGCCGGAATGACAACTTATTTAAGGCGTTTGTTTTAAAGGGATTTCAGGCGGGTTTTCAGGATTTCCGCCATATTCTTGTTCAGGAAGTATCGGCCTACCGCTCCTGGCTCTCCTTTCCGGCGCCGGCCTTGCTTAGACAGTTTTCCTATACTCATCTCTTCTGCCAGGCTCTTTTTCTGGACCTGAAAGTCTGATTCCGAAAGGGAGCGTGCCCGGTCAAAGACCTCCAGGACTCTGCTACGAAAAGCCTCTTCTTCTTCCGGATAGAGGACAAAAACCTTTTCTTCAAAGAGGTCACGCAGACGTTGAAGTATCTTTTCTTTGTGCCTTGCGTATTCCTGGGGCGATAACTTTCTGACCTTGGTGAGCATATTTTCCTGTGCCGACGTATCATCCTTTGCCTGACCGATGCGGGTTGGATTGGTAGTTTTCTGCGGCGGTATGAGACAGGGTACAAAGTCATCTATGAGGCAGCGTTGTTGTTCGGTAAGGGTTTCTTCTACTTTCTTTTCCAGCGCCACCAAGCGTTCCCCGGTATCTTCCTGGATTTGTTTAATCTGGTGATTCAAACCGCTGGCCCGCTCTTTTACTTCCGCAGGCGTCTCCTGATTCTTTTCCAGTTCTGTCTTCAGGTTTTTGAAGGCTTTTTCTGTGGCGGGCTGGAGTTCCAGGATTGCCTGTTTTGCGGATTCGCGAATCGCGGTCGCTTCGTTAATAATAGGTAATAGGGATTCGATCTGCTCTTTGGTAAGATAAAGACCATTGGCCAGATTGAGCAGACTGATATCCTGGCGTAATTCCAGGATAGATTCATCTCCACTTTTCTTTTCACCTGCGAGTAAGACCGTGGTACAACCAACCGCAAAGATACTTATCAATACCAACCCCAAAATCCCCTTTATTTTCATCCCGCCTCCTAATATTTTATAGAAATTGCATGCTTCTTAAAAAAATCCCAGATAACCTCATTTGCATTTATATCTTTGCTTGTCTTGCCAGCAATGATTTTTCGCAAATGTGAAGAACCACCCGGCCAAGTATGTCCGCCGCCCTCAACAGCGTAAAGAATTACCTCCGTTCCATTTTTATCTTTGCTATACACTTCGCGTCGCACCCGGGTACCATCTTGTGGGTATCTATCAGGTCCCCAGGTAATTGTGGGCGTCGGCGAACACCGGTTATAATTTACCCAATACTTTACTGTTTCAGGTACGGATATTACTTTGCCACGTTTTGGTTGCTTCACAACAT
>CAZVUE010000075.1:0-4611 GCA_964630335.1 uncultured bacterium
AAAGACCGGCACCAACCCGGAGCACATCTACGAAGCGATGGTGGTCGGGAACACCGCAATGGAACACCTTTTCCTGGGGCTGCCCGCCTTCTCTCTTGCCGCCAGTCCTTACGTGGGAATATACCGGACACCTTTGAGTATCCCGGCCAAAAAGTTGGGTTTTGCCATTAACGAAGATGCGGTCACCCAGGCAGCACCGCTCATCAGCGGCTTTGTGGGTGGTGACACGGTAGCGGGAATCTTAGCCACCAACCTGCACCGGGAAAAGGCATTGCGTCTCTTCATTGACATCGGGACCAACGGCGAAATAGTAATCGGTAACCGCGAAGGTCTCTGGTGTGCGTCAGCGGCGGCTGGTCCGGCTTTTGAAGGTGCCAACATCCACTTTGGAATGCGGGCTGAATCCGGAGCCATAGATAAGGTTAGCATTGAAGAGGACGTCCGGTACAGTACGGTTGGAGAAGCACCCGCCAGGGGTATCTGCGGAACCGGTCTGGTAGAAGCGGTGAGCGAATTACTCCGCTGTGGGATTATCGGTGAAGACGGCCGGTTGAAAACCCTCCCGGAGATGGCTCACCTTCCCGAAAAAGTCCGCAGTAGAATTCAGAAAGGAGAAAAGGACCTCTTCTTCCTTCTGGTACCGGAAAACGGAATCAGCCTGTTTCAGAAGGACATCCGGCAATTGCAATTAGCCAAGGCAGCCATCGCGGCCGGGATTGAAACCCTCTTAAAGAAGATTCCCCTTTCTCTTTCCGAATTAGACGAAGTACTTCTGGCCGGTGCCTTTGGCTCGTATATTGACCCATCCGCCGCCCTCCGCCTGGGACTTCTACCGGCGGTTCCCATGGAAAAGATTCGTTTTGTAGGCAACACCGCTCTTACCGGTTCCAAAATGATGCTTCTCTCCGAAGAGATGAAGAAAGAAGCGGAATATATTCCGGAGGTCTGTCAGTACGTGGAACTCTTTCACGAAAAGGAATTTATGGACCTTTTTGTAAGCAAGTTAACTTTCCCGCCTCAAAATCCTCTTTGACCTTATTCAGGATTCCGTTGACAAACCGGTAGGATTCTTCGGTACCGTAAGCCTTTGCCAGTTCAACCGCCTCATCGATGCAGACCGCCGGGGGTACCGGACCATCTTTTTGAAGCATTTCAGAAAGAGCCAGCCGCAAAATATTCCGGTCTAACAGTGCCACCCGCTCAAAGGACCAGTTGGCGGAATACTGGCCAATCAACCGGTCAATCTCTTTCCGGTATTGTCTCACAATACCAACTAATTTCAAAGCAAACTCAGCGACAGCCGGTTCTACACCCTTTATATCCACCACCTCGGTCAGTCTCTCTTCCAGATTTTTGTCCGGGCGTATCTCTAAGGAATAGAGACATCGCAGCGCTAATTCCCTTCCCCTTCTTCGTTTTCCCATAAATCCTACTACAAACGACTTAAGTAAACTGTCATTCCTGCGGATAGTAAGCAGGAATCCATACCCCTAATCACTGGATTCCCGCTAAAAACATGCGGGAATGACATAATAAATATACGTTTGTATTAATTCTGGAAGCGGTATTTTATTAGAGTCCAGATGGCGTAAATCCCATCGGAAAACCGAATCTTTTTCCCTGCCTTTATATTGCGCGGATAATAATGGATGGGTATTTCGCATATTCGGTATCCCTTCTTGATTACCCTGGCGGTAACCTCCGGACAGAACTCAAACCTCCGGCACTTAAGTCCTAAACCTTGCAAGACCTCCCTTTTGAAGACCTTATATCCGGTAGGCTCATCGGTAATTTTAGCCCGGTAAAGAATGTTAGCCAGAAAAGAGAGCATCTTTCCGCCCAAAAAGAAACCCAATGAAGATATCTTCTTGGCACTCAGTTCCCGGGAGCCATAAACTACACTTGTTCTACCCTCTATAATCGGCTGGATAAGGCGACGATAGTCCTGCGGGTCATACTCCAAATCCGCATCCTGAACGATAACGATATCCCCGTCTGCCTGCCGCAGCCCGGTACGAATCGCTGCCCCTTTGCCTGAATTACCCTGATGTTGCATAATTATAATCCGGTTATTGGCGTTCTGGTCTCTGGCAATTTCGTTTAAAAGGTACCCGGTCCGATCCGTGGAACCGTCGTTGACAATAATAATCTCCTTGGGAATATTGACCGCTTTTACTCTCCGGACAATCTCTGTAATCGTGCGTTCTTCGTTGTAGACAGGAATAATTACGGATATTTTCATATTTGTGACGCAAGGCTAAAGCCTTGCCCTACATAGTAGGGGCTTGATTTATCAAGCCCGCTCTTTTCGGGCGCAATGAATTGCGCCCCTACCAGCAATAACAGCTACCAGTGGTAAAACCGGAATATGGTAACGGGGAATAGCCAGAAGAAAGATGTGGGTCAAGGTAAAATAGGTTATCATTAAAATAGGGATAAAAACAAATGGGTTTTTCTCTTGAAAGGCGGACCGGATGCCCAGAACTGCCAGAAAAAGAAGAAAATACTGAAGAATAAAGATTAATATTTTCGCTGACAGACTATTTTCTAAAACCCTTCTTCCTCCGGGAATCTGTAACCAAAAACGACCGGATTTGCGGAAACACAAAAAAACATATGCTCCCGGATTCTGTCTAATATTCTTCATCGCTTCAGAAAAGAACTTTTTATCTGCTTCAATCGGTGAAAGTCCTTTAACCAGATTTTTCATATCGCTTAAGTCTTTCCAGTTATAATCACCATCCCAGGGAAGATAACTGCCAACCCAGAGATTATATCCGGCATCGGTGGTCACCGGAATAAATTTACGAAAGACTATGGCATTGCGTACTGTCCAGGGTGAAATTGGCAACACCATACCCAAACAAAAAAGGCTGATGAAAAGGGCAGGCGCAAATTTCTTTTTAGAACTGCAGAACAGTTTAACTCCAAAAAAAAGAGGAAAAAGAAGTGTAACCGGCCTGGTAAGCGTAGATAGCCCCAGAAGGATACCCGATACCGTCCAATCTCTTTTTCGTTTCTCTTCCCATGCCTTCACCAGGATAAACATAGAGGAAGTCAGCAGAAATGCGGTTAAGGTTTCGGTAAGGATATAAGAAGTAGAAGCAATCAGGGAAGGATTGACTACCGCTAAGGACGCGCCAAAAAAGGCGGTTTTTTTGTTCTGGAAAATCTTTTTGCCTAAAAGATATACCAGAACGCAGGTAATCGCATCCAGGATTGCCTGGACTATTCTAACCGCCAAGAAATTGTGCCCGAAAAAGAAGTAAATGAAGGTTAAAAGAAGGGGATAGAGGGGTGGTCGTTTTATGTTGGCGGAAAAACCGAAGCCCCCTAATAAATTGAGGGCATAATTATCATACTCCGGTGTATCTCCCGCGTCAAGGGGCACAAGGATAACGAAGAGAAGACGCAAAAGAAAAGCGGAAAAAAAGATGAGCCAGATTGCCCTTTTCTCAATCAGGAACCTATCAATTTTCACAGAACACCACGTATAAAAGGTAGGGGCTCAATTTATTGAGCCCGAAAATTGTCGGGTTTGATAAATCAAACCCCTACAATGTCTTCGTATTCCGGTTTCATCTGGACTACCCTGCCCCGGTAACGACCGACCTTTATCCGGACAGGCTTGCCCGCTACCTCTGTCTTCCTGAACTCCCGTTCCAGAATAACCCGTCTGGTCTCCTTTATTCTGACTCCAAAGGTAGTGGTCTGGGTAAAGAGAATTTCTAAAACCTTTCCCAGGTCTTCTTTCCGCAAGATAATTTCCAATTTGTTGCCGGGACGGCTCTTCTTCATTAAACCCGGGATGAGGATAAAGTCAAGGATACCGGCGGTCTGTAAGTCTTGAAAAACTTTTTCATACGCATACGGCGGCATATCATCTAAGTTGGTTTCCAGAACTAAAACTTCGTCCTGACAAACAGAAGACATTGGTTCTGCAACAAAGAAGGAAAGAATATTGGGAGAAGGTTCAGAGCGGGTTCCGGTACCAAATCCAACCGCCATAAGGCGGAATGTCGGCGGCGGTTCAAAAACAGCCATCTCCGCCAGAATCGCTGCTGCCGTGGGGGTCGTACACTCCGGAAGGTTAGCGTCTATTTTAACCGGGAACTCTTTTAAGAGCAAAGTCGTAGCCGGCGCCGGTGCCCCTAAATTTAAAGGGGAAGAGTAAACCTTTGTTATTCCCAGAAGTTCTAAACCGGTGACTGCCGCAACGATATCCACGATGCTATCGGTCTCACCCACCTGGTGGAAATGGCTGGGAACCTTTCCGTGCACCTCTTTTTCCGCTTTAGCCAGCCGTTCAAAGATAGCCAGAACTTTCTCCTTCTGTCCGGAAGAAAGTCCGCTCCTTGAAACCAGAGAACGGATTTCCGGGTAAGAACGCCCCTCTTCTTTGCGGGAAATTTCAACCACAAAACGCCTGGCTAAACGGCAGTGACCAATCCGGGGGTCAGACCGTTCTTCCTGCCGGCTGGAAATTTTATAACCGGTAATCGGAACTTTTTTAAGTTCCTGTTGCAACCGGGACAAAGAAAGGCCGGCGTCAAGCAGGCTGGCAACAATCATATCTCCGGAAGCACCCAAACTTCCGTCAAAATACCCTAT
>CAZVUE010000075.1:4711-6064 GCA_964630335.1 uncultured bacterium
TTGTGGCTTACCGCACTCCGGCTGATGCGCACCTGAATCTTGGGCGCAATCTCCATCACGAAGGTCTCTGCTTTTACCTCTACAATCTTCCCGTAAAGACCGCCCAGGGTGACAATCTCATCACCAACCTTCAGGGCATCCAGCACATCCTGGTGTTTCTTCTGTTTCCGTTGCTGCGGAAGAATCAGAAGAAAATAGAAAATGCCAAAGATGAAAATGAGAGGCAAAAAACTCAAGATGGGATTCGACGGTGTACCTGGTACTGTACCTTGCGGCATAACTACCTCCAATCGGGCTCAATAAATTGAGCCCCTACTGTAATCTTCTTGCGTTATTTACAACGCAAGAAACATTCTTCCGGGATACCCAGTTCCTTACACAACCCCATCGCCTCCTTAACATACTTTTTGGTCAACGCGTCCCGGTAACCGCTGACTGAAGGAAAATCCCTATATTGTCCCAAATGGGTCTGAGCCTTTTGCCAGAAAAGTTCCCGAACGTATTTCCCGAAAAGAGAAGCCAGTGCGATGAGAAAAGAGGCATCTTCACCATCTTCAAGGTAAGAAACCTTTCCAACCGTTCCTAAAAAAGAATTGATTAAATAGGTGGAAACGGTTTTGTCTTCTCTAACCTTTGCTATTGAGAAATCCGAACCAAAGATTTGAGAAAGTCTACGCTGGTAGTAACACATACCCCCGACCTTCCCTAAGGAAACCCGGAAAGGTTCATTGTCCGATAAGTGCCGCACGAGATTCAAGCCAGCCTCGACGACCAGGTCTGACTTGTTCTTCCCCCCACTTTTTAACGCGCGGTTGAATAACGAAGGACAAACCACCAGAGACCGGACTCTTTCCAGAGATACCCCGGCTTCATTAGCCTTCTCTTTTAACTCTGCCGCTAAGTCCATAATCTTTTTTGAACGGGCTGGCTGGAGTCTTAAAGGGATATCGGTCTCCCAGCAAAACGCAATCTTTTCCTCTCCCAAACAAGGGAATTGAACGTTTAAACCCGGATTTGCCAGTATCCAGTTTAAAAATTCATCTGCGGTCTCCGGAATAGAGCCTTCCGAAAGGTAGAAAAAACCAAGGACCATATCTTCCGCAGACTGGGTTCGTTTCTGACTGTTCCCAAAGACTAATTTACTGTCACAGACAAAAGGGGGGTCGCCCGGCTGCTTTTCCAGCTTTAATAACTCCCACAGGTCAGGCATTTCAAATCCCCCTCTATCCCCATTTTTCAAAGGCGGGTCCCCTACCATCAAGGTAGGGGGAGGCAGGGGGATTTTCAGCGAAACCGCAGTAACCACCAGGGGTCCCAGGAGCGGTCCATAACCGTTCTCGTCAACTCCAATAA
>CAZVUE010000076.1:0-5975 GCA_964630335.1 uncultured bacterium
CCCAAGGAGGATGAGAGAATATGGAGCATATACTTTTGGTGGATGATGATCCGGATGCCGGTCTGGCTTACCAGAAGGAATTAGAAGCGGAAGGTTACCAGGTTACGGTGGTCAACGAAGGACAGGCTGCGGTAAAACAGATTAAGGACGAAAGTATCCGGCTGGTAATTCTTGATATTCGGATGCCGGATATGGATGGGATAGAAGTTTCGGGAAAGATTATGTCCCTTCGTCCCGGACTGCCGGTGATTATTTATACCGCTTACGATTCCTATCGCGACAGTTTTCTTTCCTGGGCTGCGGATGCTTATGTGCTGAAATCTCCTGATTTCGGGGAATTGAAGAACAAGGTGAAAGAGTTGTTGAGTCGGGGCAAAGAATGACCGAAGTTCTTGTTTTCGTTTTAGCCGGCGGGAAGGGTGAACGGCTTTATCCTTTAACTAAGGACCGGGCAAAACCCGCAGTTCCTTTTGGCGGTAATTACCGGATTATCGATTTTCCCTTGAGCAATTGCATCAACTCGGGCTTACGCCAGCTCTTTGTCCTCACCCAGTATAAGTCGATTTCCCTTGACCGCCACGTCCGGATGGGCTGGAGTATTTTAAGTCCGGAATTAGGAGAATACATTACCATCCTGCCCGCTCAACAGCGGGTCAGCGAGGATTGGTACCGGGGAACCGCAGATGCGGTTTTCCAGAATATCTATACCCTGGAACGGGAGCGGAGCAAGTACGTTTTGATTCTGGCCGGAGACCACATCTACAAGATGGACTATCGGCCGATGATTGAATTTCACACCGCAAAAGATGCTGAGGTTACGGTAGCGGTTCTGGATGTGCCGGTTTCCGAAGCAAAACGGTTCGGAGTGGTGGAATTAGATTCCGGAAATCGCATCGTTTCTTTTGAAGAAAAGCCTGACCTGCCCAAGGCTCTGTCTGGCGCACCGTCCCGGGCGATGGTTTCTATGGGGATTTACGTCTTTAAGACCGGAAATCTGGTCCGTGAGGTTATTACCGATGCCAAACTGGAAGATAGTTCCCATGATTTTGGCCGGGATATTTTACCCCGTCTGGTGAGGGAGGGCAAGGCGGTCTACGGTTACCCGTTTCAAGACTGGCAAAAAGGTGAAACCAGGTACTGGCGGGATGTAGGTACGCTGGAAGCCTATTATGACGCCAGCATGGATCTGGTTTCGGTGACACCCCAATTGGACCTTTATGAACCCACCTGGCCCATCTGGAGTTATCAGGCGCCTCTGCCTCCGGCTAAGACCGTCTTTCGCGACCCGGACCGCTGCGGGCAGGTTCTGGATTCGTTGCTCTGTGACGGTTCCATCGTCAGCGGTTCTCAGGTGGTTCATTCCATAATCGCTTCCCGGGTCTTTCTCCACAGTTACAGCCGAATCGAAGATTCCGTGGTTATGGAAGGGGTAGAGGTGGGCCGTGAAGTCAAAATCAGACGCGCAATCATTGACAAACACGTTACGATACCCAGGGGATTCCGCATCGGATATAACATGGAAGAGGACCGGAAACGGTTCACCGTAACCGACACCGGGATTGTGGTGGTTCCTCAGCGGATACCGCTATAAGAAATGACAGTGGTCAGTAGGGCAAGGCTTTAGCCTTGCGGATATATTATGAACAGAATAAGGTTTTTAACTGCGGGTGAGAGTCACGGAAAGGGTTTGGTGGTAATTTTAGACGGAATTCCGGCGGGTCTTCCCATTACCAAAGCCGAGATTGACCGGGACCTGGCAAGGCGTCAGAGAGGCTTCGGCCGGGGAGGCCGAATGGCGTTAGAGAAAGATAAGGTAGAAATTCTGGCTGGCGTCCGTAAAGGCTATACGTTAGGTAGTCCGATTGCGCTCTTAGTTTGGAATAAGGATTGGGAGAACTGGAAAGAGGTAATGGCGGTAGAAGGAGGTGGGATTAACGCGCCGGTCACTCTGCCCCGGCCTGGTCATGCTGATTTGGCTGGCAGCCTCAAGTTTGGGTTCAAGGATATCCGTAATGTAATTGAACGGGCAAGTGCCCGCGAGACCGCCAGCCGGGTAGCCGCAGGGGCAGTAACCCGTAAGTTACTCCTTTCTTTTGGAATTAAAGTCTACAGCCGGGTAATTCAGATTGGTCCGGTATCTGATAGTGCCGGATTTCTTCCCCCGAAAGGATACCGGGTAATTGAGAATTCTTCTTTGCGTTGTCTTTCACTCAGGGCAGAAACAGAGATGATTACCTTAATTAATCGCGCTAAAGAGAAAGGCGATACACTGGGCGGCATCTTTGAAGTTGCAGTAACCGGTCTACCAATCGGTTTGGGTACTTACACTCAGTGGGATTTACGGTTAGACGGACGTCTATCTCAGGGCTTAATGAGTATTCCGGGCATTAAAGGTGTGGAAATTGGTGCGGGATTTAAGTCTTCCGGACTATCTGGTTCTTATGTCCAGGATGAAATATTCTATTCCAACCGGAAGGGATTTTACCGGAAAACAAACCGGGCCGGTGGTTTGGAAGGCGGAATTACCAACGGTGAAACCCTGGTTTTGCGGGCAGCCATGAAGCCTATTTCTACGTTGGGTCGGCCGCTTTCAACCGTGGATTTGGCAACCAGGAAACCAGCCTCTGCGCACAAGGAGCGTTCTGACATCTGTGCGGTGCCAGCCGCAGGCATCGTCGGCGAGGCTATGGCCACTCTGATTCTGGCTGATGCTTTCCTGGATAAGTTTGGCGGCGACTCCCTGGGAGAAATAAAATCAAATATCAAATATCAAAATGCAAAATCACAAAGCAAAATTTAAAAAGTTAATGTCATTCCTGTATGTAGTAAACAGGAATCTGGATTCCCGCTTACAGCACGCGGGAATGACACAATCAGGTTGTACCATTTTGAACTTTGGTATGTGGTTTTGATTTTTGCACTTTGATTTTTGGATTATGTTATGAATATCGTACTGACCGGCTTTATGGGGACCGGCAAGACTAAAGTAGGTAAGATTTTAGCCCGAAGGTTAGGCCTTACCTTTGTCGATACCGACGACAGGGTTGAAGAAAGAGCAGGCATTTCTATCAATAAAATCTTTAAGCGCTACGGTGAACCGCATTTTCGTAACTTAGAGAAAAAAGTAATCAAAGAAGTTTCGGAAAAAGACGGCGTGGTGATTGCTATTGGTGGCGGTGCCTTTATCGCCCCGGAAAACCGGGCAAACTTAAAGAAGAAGGGTGTAACGATTGCCCTGCTGGCTTCGGTAAAGGAGATTGCGAAACGGACCGCTGATGATACTAACCGTCCGCTCCTTAAAGAAGGTGAACGACAGGCACGGATTAAGGCGTTATTAAAAAAACGGCTTCAGTATTATCAGAAGGCTGACCTTTGTTTAGATACCACCGGCAAATCGCCGGAAAAGGTAGTACAGGAAATAATAAGATTCGTGAAACCCTCACCCTCCCCTCTCCCCGTAGCGGGAGAGGGACAAGGTGAGGGGAAGAGGGTTAAAATGTCTACTCGACAGGAATTATGAAAGTGGTGGCGATTATTCCGGTTCGGTATCAGTCAAAGCGGTTCCCGGGCAAGACGCTGGCTCTCCTGAACGGTAAGACCTTGATTGAACACGTCTATCGCCAGGCGACGAAAGCCCGCGGGATTTCTGAAGTGGTGGTGGCAGCGGATGACGATGTCCTGGTAGCGGCGGTGGAAAGGTTCGGCGGTAAAGCGCGCAAGGTAACCGGGAATTTTACCTGCGGGTCGGACCGGGTTGCCTGGCTGGCAAAAGAAATGGAGGCGGATATCTTTCTTAACATTCAGGCGGACGAACCGCTGATGCCTCCGGAGGTGATTGAGGCGGTGTTAGAGCCGTTTCAGGACCCGCTGGTTTTGATGACCACGGCGGCCACCCCTTTACGGAACCAGGCAGAGTGGGAGGACACCAATGTGGTAAAGGTTGTGGTTGACCGGAAAGGCGATGCGCTCTACTTTTCCCGCTCTTGTGTTCCGTACGACCGGGACAGCAAGGGTAGCCTACCTGCTACCGGCGCATACAAACACCTTGGTATCTATGGTTTTCGCCGGGATTTTTTGTTCACTTTTTCCGCCTGGCAGACGGGAAATTTGGAAGAGACCGAACAACTGGAACAACTGCGGGTACTGGAAAACGGCGCCGGAATCCGGGTGGTGATTACTCCTTTTGACAGCCAGTGTGTGGATACGCCGGAGGACCTAGCAAAATTAAACAAATTGCGTCGGACGGGTGGCTAAAATGACCAAGTATATTTTTGTTACGGGTGGTGTGCTCTCTTCTTTGGGCAAGGGTGTGGCTTGTGCTTCTCTCGGAACACTTTTGGAAGCCCGGGGATATAAGATTACGATTCAGAAGTTTGACCCTTATCTAAACGTTGACCCGGGAACGCTTACTCCTTACCAGCACGGTGAGGTCTTTGTTACAAATGATGGCGCGGAGACCGATTTGGACCTGGGTCATTACGAAAGGTTTACCTCACTTATCCTTTCCCGGCTGAACAATACTACTGCCGGGCAGGTCTACCATGCGGTACTGGAGAGGGAACGCCGGGGAGATTTTCTCGGGCGTACCGTTCAGGTGGTACCGCACGTTACCGATGAAATTAAACGGAGGGTGAAGCGTGTTGCCACGCGAAGTATTGAGATTGTGATTACCGAAATCGGCGGGACCGTGGGTGACATTGAGAGTATGCCTTTTCTGGAAGCGATTCGCCAGTTCCGGCAGGAGGTAGGTCCGGAGAACACCTGCTACGTCCATCTTACGTATGTTCCGTTCGTGCGGGCTGCGGCAGAACTAAAGACCAAGCCGACCCAGCATTCGGTAGAGCGCCTGCGGGAGATTGGTATTCAGCCCGATATCATTCTCTGCCGCACCGAGAGACCGCTTACTGCGGAGACCCGGGACAAAATTGGTCTCTACTGCAGTGTTCGTCCGGAGGCGGTGGTGGAAGCGCTGGACACCGATTGTATTTATAACATCCCCCTTATCTTACACCGGGAGAAATTAGATACGGTCATTTTGCACACCCTCCATTTACGGCCCCGACCTTCTCGGCTCCGGAAATGGGAGGAACAGGTTAATCTTTTGCGTCAGCCCAAGGATACCTGTGAAATTGCCATGGTGGGTAAGTATATCAAACTCCAGGACTCATATAAATCTTTGGACGAAGCCCTTTACCACGCCGGAATGGCGAATCGGACCTGTGTACGAATTCGAAAGGTGGATGCAGAAGGATTCGAAAAGGCGGGTTCCCTTTCCCTTGGAAAGGGGGAAGACCCGGCTAAGGTACTGAAAGACGTTGCCGGAATTTTAATCCCGGGCGGGTTTGGGACCCGGGGCGTGGAAGGTATGATGGTGGCTATCCGTTATGCCCGTGAGAATAAGATTCCCTTCTTCGGAATCTGTCTGGGACTACAATTATCGGTTATAGAATTCAGCCGGAACGTCTGCGGCTGGAAAGAAGCCCACAGTACGGAATTCAATCCCCAAACGCCTTATCCGGTAATTTCCCTTTTATCCTCTCAACAAGGGGTGACCGATTTGGGCGGGACAATGCGTTTGGGTAGTTACCCCTGCGTTCTTTCTGCCGGCAGTATTGGTCGCCGGGTTTACGGTAAAAAGAGGGTGGGTGAGCGCCATCGCCACCGTTTTGAGGTCAATCCGGATTTTTCAGGGGAAATTACCAAAAAAGGCCTTTTGCCGGTGGGGCTTTCTCCGGATAAGCGCTTAGTGGAAATTGTGGAACTGAAAGACCATCCGTTCTTCGTTGCCACTCAGTTCCACCCGGAATTCCAGTCCCGGCTTTCCTCTCCCCATCCTTTACTTGCCGCATTTATTTCCGCTTGCGTAAAGTACCGGGAGGCGAATAAATAAATCAATTGCCGGGAAGTAAAAAGGTTAAGAGATGTTTGTTAAACAGGTTAATCTTGGTGTTGTTGGTTGTGGTGTTATCGGTACG
>CAZVUE010000077.1:0-5975 GCA_964630335.1 uncultured bacterium
ATGGTATCCGAGCCTTTAATCTGAAGAGAATTTTTTGCCGTGCCGCAACCGGAAACCCCCAGACCCATAAACATAGTTAAAATTACGAATATCTTTCTTCCCATCTTGACCTCCGTATAAGGGCACGTACTTCACTTAAGGATTTATTATAATATATTTAGCGGAGAATGGTCAACTTTTTCTAATGGCAATTTTAGTTTTGTTACCTGTATGTCGTATAATTTAATTGTGGTCTTCCGAGAGATAGAACATACCGCGGACCGGGCGATAGAGATTGAAGCGGAGACGTTAGAGGGGCTTTTCCAGGAAGCGGTGGCTGCTTTGAGTACTCTCTACAGCGGTGAAAAGCCAATGTCTGCTCCGGGTAAAATACGTAAAACAATAAAGATAACCGTTCAGGCTGAGGACTTAGAGGGATTGCTAATCAAGTTCCTTAATGAGGTTATTTTTCATACCGAACGTGGCGGGGTTCTTTTTACCTCCAGCCGGGTTAAAATTGAGAAATCCCCCTCAATCCCCCTTTTACAAAGGGGGAGAAGGGGGATTAGGGAGGAGGGGTATTTCTTGACAGCAGAATTATTTAATGGTAAAATTACTCCCTTATCTGAGGTTAAGAGCGCTACTTATCATAGACTGAAAGTGGAAAAACGAGATGGTAAGTGGCACACGATGATAGTATTTGACGTCTGATGAATAAGAAGGATCTGGAAAAGTACCGGAAGGCTTTAGAGAAAGAGAAGGGCCGTTTTTTGAAAAGTTTTAATAACCTGGAAGAGAGTCAGTTCAATTCCGAAAGGGCTACCGAAACGACCGGAGTTACTACCCATCCGGCAGACTTAGGTACGGATAATTTTGAAAGGGATTTGAATTTAGGTCTCTTGAGCGACAGTAACCTCTCGCTTCAGGAAGTAGAGGAAGCGTTAGCCAGAATTGCCAAAGGAATTTACGGTAAATGTGAAAAGTGCGGCCGGGAGATTGAAGTCAAGCGCCTGGCCGTTGTACCCCATACCCGATACTGCTTTGTCTGCCAAACCAAGATGGAGTCTTAGGCGTCAACCCCTTATCTGGGCGGTCGTAGTCTTCTTTTGTGACCAGGCGACCAAGTTCTGGGCAGTAGGATTAAGCCAGCCAAAAGATATTATTCCGGGTTTATTAAGTCTTGCTCCCATCAATAATTCCGCTATTTTATTCGGTCTCTGGCACATACCCCACCTAAAATTATTTACCATCGTTCTTTCCCTTCTGGTTGTTTACCTTACCCTAAACCTACAGAAATTTATACCCCCCACCCAAACCCTCCCCCAATCTGACATTGGGGTCCCCGCCCTCAAGGGGGGAGGGAGGGGTGAGGGTGACAGCCAGCGCTACAGAAGAGGCATGGATTTTGGCATCGGTCTTATCTGGGGTGGTATGATGGGGAACTTTACTGACCGGCTCATCTTAGGTTTTGTATTTGATTTTATCTCCCTGTGGCGGATTCCGGTATTTAATTTAGCGGATGCGGCGTTGACCATAGGGTCGGGCGTTATTATGGTCCAGCTCATTTTTGCGAAAAAAATAGAAGGCGTAGTACAATAGAAATCATATTTGCAAGGCTTTAGGTTTGCTTGATGTTAAATTCTATGCATCCAATACTTTTTAAGTTGGGTAATTTTACCGTCTATAGTTATGGTCTTATGGCTGCGGCCGGCGTGGGTATTGCCGCCTTCCTGGGTTTGCTTCGGGCAAAGAGGTTGGGTATTCCGGAAGAGATTCTCTATAATCTGGTGGTAACGGTAATTGTCGCCGGTATACTGGGCGGTCGTCTGACGCACGTTCTATCTGAGTGGTCTTATTACCGGAAGCACCTTATAGAAGTCCTGTTCTTGCGCCAGGGAGGTCTGGCTATTCAGGGTGCGGTGCTCTTTGGTTTAGTCAGCGGTGTCTGGTATCTGCGGGCCAAAAAGGTTCCTGCTCTGCCGGTTACGGATGTTTTCTTTCTGTATCTTCCGGTCGGGCAGGCGGTTGGCCGCCTGGGTTGTTTGCTCAACGGGTGTTGTTACGGCAAGCCGGCGGAAATTCCTTTTGCGGTTCAGTTTCCGTTTCTTCCCTACCGGGTTCATCCAACCCAGGTCTATGATGCGCTGGCAAACCTGAGCCTCTTTTTTGTCTTGTCGCTCTTTGCAAAAACGGAACAGAAATCCGGTGTGGTTACCGGGTGGTACTTTGTTCTCTATGGGTTTAGCCGATGGGTTCTGGATAACTTTCGGGGTGATTTGCTTCCCCGGTTTCTCGGTTTTTATACCACCCAGTGGTACGCAATGTTTTTTACCTTTCTGGGGATAGGCTTGTTATTGAAAAGGAGTTTCCATGGCTATTCTGGTTCAAAAGTACGGGGGTTCTTCGGTGGCAACTCCGGAAAAGATAGTCAGGGTTGCCCGGAAGATTAAGGCGCGGCTTAACCCCGGCCTACTACGTACCGGGGCAGGCCCCGGCGTTAAATTGGCGGTGGTTGTTTCCGCAATGGGGGATACCACTGACTACCTGATAGACTTAGCCCACCAGGTGGGTTACCAGGAGCGGGGTTCGGAGATGGACCTGCTTCTCTCCACGGGTGAATTGGTCTCCGCCACCTTACTTACCATGGCTCTGCAAAAGATGGGTGTGTCCGCACAAACCTTTACCGGGAAGGATGCGGGTATCATTACGGATGCGGTCCATACCAAAGCCCGCATCCGGCGCCTTCAGACCAGGCGGATAAAAGAGGTTCTTGACCAGGGTATAGTGGCGGTGGTAACCGGATTTCAGGGTGTGGCTGAGAACGACCGGATTACCACCTTAGGCCGGGGCGGGAGTGACCTTTCTGCGGTGGCGTTAGCGTTGGGATTAAAAGCGGAAATCTGCGAAATCTACACCGATGTACCGGGTATCTTTACCGCTGACCCGCGGTCTGAGCCGAACAGCCGGTTGATTCCGGTAATTTCTTATGAGGAGGTTTTAGAGATGGCTTCCGCAGGGGCGGCGGTGATGCAGGCACGCGCGGTGGAATTCGGGCAGAAGTACAATGTTCCGATTCGGGTGAAGTCTACGTTTGAAGAAGGGGAGGGGACGATGATTACCAGAATACGCAAACAGAAAAAAAGGAAGAGTTTGGAAGAACCGCTGGTATCTGCGGTTACCGGTACGGACAAGGAAGCGAAGGTCTCTTTGTTCGGTGTACAGGACCGGCCCGGGATTGCCGCCAAAATATTCAGTGCCATCGCTTCCCGGAATGTTAACGTAGATATGATTGTTCAGAATGTGAGTAAGGAAGGGAGAACCGACCTTTCGTTTACTATTCCCAATGAAGAGATGAAGACTGCGAAGGAGATTGCCCGTAAGGTTGTACCCCAGGTCGGTGCGGAAGGGTCTGCCTTTGATTCGGATATTGCCAAGGTATCCATTATCGGCATTGGGATGCAGAGTCATCCCGGGGTGGCCGCTAAGATGTTTACCGCTTTGAGTGGAAAGGGAATTAATATTGAGATGATAAGTACTTCCGAGATCAAGATTTCCTGCATCATTCGTAAAAAAGACTTAACCACCGCGGTCCGTACCCTCCATTCGGTGTTCAACCTGGGAAAGTAGTGCGACCCTTTCAGGGTCGCATCTTAGGAAAGCGAGGCTGAAAGCCTCGCACTACATTTGTCATTCCCGTGAGTATTAAACGGGAATCTAAATCCCCTAAGTTTTAAAACCTGGATTCCCACTTACTATCCGTGGGAATGACAGCGTAATTACTGCGTTTGCAGTAAATTGGCGGCGGCGTAGAGTAAAGCCGGCAGTCCCTCCCGGTGCAGGGCAGAGATGGCGAAAACCTCTCGGCCTTCTTTTTTCATCGCTTCTTGAAATGCCGGCAAGATTTCTTTTGCTTCCGGCAGGTCCATCTTGTTAGCGACCACAATCTCGGGTTTTTCAGTCAGTCCGGCTTCATACCGGCTTAATTCCGCCCTGATTTTATGGTAACGTTCCATGGCTCTCGGTTCTGAAAGGTCGATTAAATGAAGGATTATCTTTGTTCTTTCAATGTGTCGCAAAAAGCGGATGCCCAACCCTTTTCCTTTATGAGCGCCTTCAATTAAACCGGGAATATCTGCGGCAACAAAACTACATCCTTCTTTTACGCGAACCAGCCCCAAGCTGGGTTCCAGGGTAGTAAAAGGGTAGGGTGCAATTTTAGGACGGCTGTTGGAGATAACCGAAAGAAGGGTGGATTTACCGCTGTTGGGGTAACCGACTAAGCCAACGTCGGCAATTAGTTTTAGTTCCAGAATGAGGCGGACGGTTTCTTCCGGGGTTCCCGGCTTGGCAAATTTGGGGGCTTGCCGGACAGACGTGGCAAATTTAGCGTTTCCCAAACCGCCTTTCCCGCCTTTCGCCACCAGGATTTCGTCGCTAGACTTTGCCAAGTCAGCGAGTATCCCGTTCTCTTTTGTCCGGATAACCGTGCCGACCGGGACCAGAATTATTTTGTCCTCACCATCAGCACCGGTCTGGTTTTTCCCTCTCCCGTTTTCTCCGTTGCGGGCCTGGAAGTGGTGCTGGTAGCGAAAGTCAATCAGAGTATGCAAAGACGCACTCGCTCTGATTATTACCGAACCGCCGTTACCGCCGTCACCTCCCGAAGGTCCCCCCCTGGGTATACTTTTCTCCCGGCGGAAGGCAACCACACCGTTGCCACCTTTGCCTGAAGTTACGTATATTTCGACATAGTCAACGAACATATTTAATAAAGATTAAGGCGCCGGAAATGATGACGGCGGTCAGAAGAAGCGCCCAGGCTAACTTGGTTATGGACTGTTCCAGTTCGCGTGTTATTCCTTCCAGTCCCTGGTGGATGAACTGTATCTTCAGGTTGCCGCTTTCGACTTTACGCAGGGTCGAGAATAAGAGGTTAGGTGTTTCGCTCAGGTTCTGGCCGACAAGCCGTGCTTTGTGGACCATCCGGGAAACGAGATTTTCCGGGCGGAAGTATTCTGCCTGAATTTTCTTGATGAGCGGTCTGGCTGCGGTTAAAGGTTCAAAAGCAGGGTTTAGTGAAGAAGCCAGACTTTCGATCATCAGGAGTGCTTTGCCCAGAAGCGCTAAGTCCGAGGAGAAAGAGATTTCGAATTTCCGCCCGACACGGATGGCGTCGATTAAAAACTGACCTAATTTTATCCTGCCCGCGGGCAGTCCCCGGTAACGTTCAAAAAGGTCAGCCATCGCCCGGCGGAAGAGTCGTTCGTTGATATCCGGGGAGATGAGTCGGAACCGATAGAAGGCAGCGATGAGGTTATCCAGGTCTTCGCCGGCAAAACTGGAGACGATGTCAAAGAGGATTTCCCGGTCAGGTTCGGTTAAAAAACCCACAATTCCAAAATCTACTAAGCAGATACGTCCGCCGCACAGGCAGATATTACCCGGATGGGGGTCGGCGTGAAATGTCCCGAACTCCAATACTTCCCGCAAAAAGGTTCGGAAGAGCCGGTCCGCAGTCTCTTCCGGTGAAATCTGGGCCGCTTTCAACTGGTCCGGGTAGGGTCCGACGCCTTTAACCCGTTCCAAGGTCAGAACCCGTGGGGTGGTATAGTTCCAGTGGACCGCCGGAATATAGAGGTCCGGGTCATCGGTAAAACGGCTGCGGAAACGCTCAACCCGCATCGCCTCAATCTGGAAGTCAATCTCCCGGCTTAACTGATGTTCAAATTCCGAAACCAGTTCAATTGGTTTAAAGATTCTGGTTTCCGGAATCCGGCGCTGGACAAGGTGCGCCAGGTCCGAAAGGATAGCTAAGTCAGCCTGGATGATGGGTTTAATTCTTGGTCGCTGAACCTTTACCACGACCTCTTTTCCGTCCGGTAGGTTTGCGGTATGAACCTGAGCCAGTGAGGCGGAGGCTAAGGGCTGGGAAGAAAATTCTGCGAACAGTTCTTCCACCGGTTTCCCGAATTCTTCCTGGATTACTTCTTTAATCT
>CAZVUE010000078.1:0-5882 GCA_964630335.1 uncultured bacterium
ACCTCTTCTTTCTCGTAGACCGCGCCGGAAGGGTTGTTGGGACTGTTCAGGATTAAGGCTTTTGTCTTTGGCGTGATGAAAGGTTCTAAATCTTCCGGGGTTACCCGGTATCCCGATACCTGGTATCCGGATTTTGCCGGCACAAAGACCGGGATACCTCCGGCTAGACGGACCATCTCCGGATAACTGGTCCAGTACGGTATTGGAATCAAGACCTCATCGCCAGGGTCTAAGAGCGACTGGAAGAGGTTGTAGAGGCTGTGCTTGGAACCGCAGGAGACCACGACCTGGTTGGGTGAATAGGTAAGTCTTAAGTCTTCCTTTGTCCTTTGGCAGATAGCCTCGCGCAGGCTTAAAGTCCCCCGGCTGTCGGTATACCGGGAAAGGTTGGCGTTGACCGCGGAGATAACCGCATCCTTTGCACCTTCCGGCGGCGGAAGGTCCGGCTCACCCACTGAAAGGTTGAGCACCTTCACCCCTTTCGCCTGCAATTCCTTTGCCTTCCGACCAACCGCCAAAGTGGCTGAAGGCGCCAATTTATTTACCCGCTCTGAGAGTTTTATCCCCAATGTCTTCTTTTATCCCCCACTTACAAAACACGACCGATATTACGCACCGCCTGCCGCAACCTCTGTTCGTTTTCAACCAGAGCGATTCTAACATAACCTTCGCCGTAAGAACCAAACCCGACGCCAGGAGAGACCACCACCTCTGCCTTTTCCAGGAGGAAAGAGGCAAAATCCAAAGAGCCCATGGAAACGTACTTGTGGGGCAAGGGTGCCCAGATATACATCGTGGCCGGGGGTATCGGTACGTCCCATCCAATCCGCTGGAGTCCGGATACCATTACGTCCCGGCGTTTCTGGTAAGTCTCTCTATGAAGGGCGACGCAGTCCTGCGGGCCATTGAGCGCAGCGACCGCGGCCACCTGGATTGGCGTAAAGATGCCGTAGTCATAGTAACTCTTCAGTTTTATCAACGCGCCGACTAATTTCTCGTTACCAACCGCAAAACCGACCCGCCAGCCAGCCATACTGTACGTCTTGGAAAGGGAATAGAACTCTATCGCTATCTCCTTGGCGCCCGGAACCTGAAGGATGCTGGGTGCAGAATGTCCGTCAAAGACCAGTTCACCGTAGGCAAGGTCATGAATCAGAAAGAGCCCCTTTTGCCGGCAGAAGTCTACCGCCTCTTCCATTGTGTCCAGGTCAGCCACCTGAGTGGTGGGATTGTGAGGATAGGAAAGGAGGAGAGCCTTGGGCCGGTGGTGAATGCCGGACTTAACCTTCCGGAAATCAGGCAGGAAGTCATTATCGGGTAAAAGGGGTAAATCAACAGTCTTAACGCCGGCAATGGTAAAGGGAAACCAGTGCGCCTGATAGGAAGGGTTTGGCACCAGAACCGCATCGCCCGGGTTGAACGCAGCCAGGGCAAAGTGGCATAAACCTTCTTTACTGCCGATGACCGCAACGACTTCTTTGTCTGCATCAAGATTAACGCTAAACCGCTTCCGGTACCAATCGCAGATTGCCTTCCGTAAGCCCTTGATACCCTTAGAGGCAGAGTAGCGGTGTGCCTTCGGGTCATCCGCCACTTCTTTCAGTTTGGCGATGATGTGCGCCGGCGTAGGGAGGTCAGGGTTCCCCATCCCTAAGTCAATCACATCCCGGCCCTCGCTGCGCGCCTGAATTTTCTGGCGGTTGATGCGTTCAAAAAGGTACGGCGGCAAATTAGCGATACGGCTTGATTCCCATTCCTTCATAGTCACTCAATAATTGCCAGGACTTCGTCCACTTTGACGGTGTCACCCTCGCCAAAATTAACCCTGGTCACCTTGCCGGAGCCTGGCGCCGGCAGGTTAAAACTGGCTTTTTCCGTGGTCATTTCCACCAGGTCTTCACCTTCCTTCACCGACTCACCGACCTTCTTGTACCAGAACGAAACGCTGGCTCCCTCAATCCCTTCCCCTAAATTCGGTAACTTTACCTCCATTCCCCTCCTTTTCCCTTATATTAAAACATACCTGACATTCTGCGGTCAATCAGTTACTTTACCTTCTTCATCGGCTCACCAAGTGCGGTGATCTGACGAATGATGACGCAGTTTTCCAGGTTTGCGTCATACAAATAGAACCGGCCGGTGTCAGAATCAAAGAAGCCGGTAAGACCGGAGTAATAGGTGACCATCTTCAATCCGGACCAGTTCTGCTTTGTTCCGGTGTTGTCCTTAGCGAGAATACGCGGCACCGCTATTGCCACCGCCAGCCCAACGATGGCACACATCACTACGACTGCCACAATTTTTCTCATATACCCCTCCGTTTTCATTATTTCACAAACTGCTTTCTCACCCTCTTATTCTAAACACCCCTTTACCCACTGATAGAATCTTGTGGCTGTCTTTACTATTTCCAAAGCTTCTTTTTCAGGGAGGATTTTGCGGATTTTTTCGCGTCCGCTAAATACTTTTTTACCTCACGGTCAAAGTCGGAGACATGCTTCTTGTCCTGATCTTTTTTGTATTTATCAAATTCGTGATGTGCTTTTTCTTCGGCCTGTTCGGCGCTAATTCTGCCCGCATGAGTGAGCAGTTCTTTTTCGCTGATTTTTAAAAATTGATCAATCTTTTCTATCCAATCCTTCATTTTCATCGGTCTGCCGTTGGTGGCCTGCAGTTCGGCAAAATCCAGATACAAAGAAACAATAAGATTCAGTTGTTTTAATTCCGGTTCCGACAGGTAGTTTTTGGCTATAGTTACGTCCTGCGCGGTAATGTAATTGCCTTTGAAATTGGTCAACCCCATCAAAGGCTTTCGGCTGTCCGCGCGATTGTCTACGATCTCGGCCGCGGTGTGCCCGTGCACAGCGTAGTGTATCTTGTTTTGCACCGTCGCGAAAAATTCTTTGGTGAGTTTGTCGTCCGTTCGATAATCGATGCTGGTGGCATAAATATCGGTGACTTTTTGATAAAAATTACGCTCACTGCTTCGGATATCCCGGATACGCTGCAGGAGCTCTTCAAAGTACCGCGCCCTGCCCCCGCCCTGTTTGAGCCGTTCATCGTCCAGCGTAAATCCTTTGATAATATACTCCCGCAGTCTTTGCGTCGCCCAAATGCGAAATTGCGTCCCCCGCAATGACTTCACCCGGTACCCGACCGAAATGATTACATCCAAATTATAGTAATTAGTTGGTTTGGTAGAAAATTCGGAAATTCCGAATTTTCTCATCGTTTGCTTTTCAGACAGTTCGTTTTCTTCGAAAATATTCTGAATATGCTCATTAATGGTAGACTTTGATTTGTCAAAGAGCTCGGACATCTGATCTTGAGTAAGCCAGACCGTTTCATCCTCAATCTTTACCCGAAGATTTGTCTGTCCATCCTCGGTTTTATAGATAACAATTTGTGGTTCAGGATTTTTCATATGATTTTCCTCCAATCTTCAGTGGGCTCTTTCGTAAGAAAGAGCCAGTGTCCGTTTGGAGGCCAAAAAATGGTAAAAGTAGGTAAAAACACAGACAATGTGATTTACCATTGTTCAAATTTCTGCAAAAACTGGTTGAGTTGTGGTTCAGAATATACATAACATGTTCGTATCATTTTAATTTTCCTCGTAAAATCTGCCCAGCGCTGATCGAGTAAAACCATATCACTATTAGCAAACGATACTGTTGCATGAAAAAAATCGCAGGAGTCACTTTTTTTAAATTTAAGAGTTTTCTCCTTTAAGAATATTAAGTTCAGTAAACTGTGATATACGAACTCTGTAGGATGCTGAGAATCGAATGACGTATTAAATGGGCATATCTTTTGGCCTAAGCGTGCTTTTTTTAGTAATTCTTCTTTTTTTGAATTAACAAACAGGGCTGCCTCTTCCATGGCTTGGTCACTCTGGAGTAATAAAGAATTACCCTGTTTATCTTGAACAAAACTAATTATTTTACTGAGAGACAAGGCTCCACCGTATGTGTAGTATTCTTTAAAAAAACTTTCCGAAAGAAAAGGACAATTTTTTCCCGCGACATATTGTTTTTCTCGTTCAATAACTTTAAGTGGATCGGACTCAATTGGGTACCAGTTTTTTCCTATATCTGTCAAAAAGGACCGGATTTTTTCAAGAGACTCTCCCTTATTCTTACTGATTTCTGCGGCATTTAAATACGAGAAGAAAACGGTCCCCTTTGTCTCAAGAAAAGTCAAAAACCGTTTCCGGTAATCAGAATTAGAAGAAAGATCTCCCCAGGCCCAACTGTCCAGATAAATAGAAGGCGGGCTTATAAAGAAAGATGCTTCGTAGTTGTTCCCATTTTTGTTAAGAATAATCATGTTTTTTCAAGATTTATCCGCTACGGTTAATAAATTTCCCCAGACGAGGGAACGGATGCGGAATTTCAGTTTTTCGTCCATGATGCCGTCCAAAGCGTCGTCCAGGATTTTATGGATACGGTCGTATTCCTTTTTTGTCGGGGTAAGGTCCCGGTTAATTGAAGGATTTTCTGGTGGTAACGATATTTTCTCTCTTCCCATCAACATAAACAGGAGAACGAGTTCCGCTTCTTCCTTGTTTTTGAAATCAATTTTATCTTTTCCGCAGACGATCTGCCAGCCGAAGATGGTCTTTGTTACGTGAGCGTTTTCGTCATACCGGGAAAATGTAATCACCCGACCTTTGCGATTATGGGCAGGGTCATATTTTTGCCAGACCTTCGGTAATTCGCTTTTGCCAATCCAGTTCAAAATCTGCTCTACCTGTTTTTCTTCAATTATTTTTTCTTTAGATTTTTTATTTCCATCAACGCTTTTTGCCTTTTGAAGCCGGGAAGAAACAAGGTCAACGACACCCTTATAAACTTCAATCTGTTCTTCTTCCGTTAAGCCGAGGATGTCGCCCAATATGATTTTATCCAGTTCCCTGCGGTCAGGCTTGATTTTGGCGAGGGATATTTCCTCAGGGGAATATGCACCAATTTCTTCGAAAATGCTGTGTATTTCTCTGTGGGATATCGATTCAAATACCTTCAAAATTTCCTTACGATAGGTTGTTAAAAATGCAGCATCAATTGCGCTAAACTTGAGTAAATCTATACCTTCAGTTTTTAGCGCACCTAATCCAAAGTTCACACGCCCGCTGAACTCTTTCACAAGGGCAAAAAAGGTCGAATTTAAAACCGCGGTTAAAACCTTATCGTCAACCCCTTTTGGCCAAACAAAATAGAAATTCGTATTAGCAATTCTACGGGGATTATAATAAACAACATGTGTGTCATCGTGTATTCGACTCCATAGAATCACTCCAGGCATCCTTGCTTGCTTTGGTAAATTCCACCAAGGACTACGTTTTTGGCAACCAGACCGAGCATGAAAACCTTTAGACTCACCCCATTTTATGTAGCGGGTAACGAGAGTTTTGTTCAAACTTTTTTTATCAGCGGAAGGAAGTAACAACAACCATTTTGCATCTTTCCTTTCAATCCAAATCTTTGAAAGTTCTCTCGGTGATTTTATGAAATTTGTTATATAATCCTGCTCGATTGCAAACGTTTTTTTTGCCCCTTCCCTTGAAATGTTCTGTATAGTTACAATCCCTTTCTTATCGCTAATTTGTTTGACAATGAAAAACCCATCGGCACCACCAGTATTTAGGTAAGTTTCGATACGGGCAATCTTTTTCAAGGGAACAATTTTACCTTTCCCTTTTTCCAAAATCTTAAAGAAAATTTCTGGGGCTTTCAGATATTTATCCCATTTGGTTCCAATATATTCATTCGCCTCAAGGTCAAATCCTTCTTCCCAAAGCTCTTTTTGTAGTTTCGGGTAGATTTTAATTTTTTCGTCTTCAAAATACTTATCGTGGACCAGAATCAGTTCTTTCAATTTTTCAA
>CAZVUE010000079.1:0-3234 GCA_964630335.1 uncultured bacterium
GGTTTGCCATCCGGGAAGGCGGACATACGGTGGGTGCCGGCGCGGTCACCGAAATACTGGAATAGGTTGAAGATGCAGGAAAGGAGCATATGGCACAAAAGTTAAGGCTCAAGTTGCGTTCGTACGACCATCGGCTTCTTGACCAGTCAGTCCGGGAGATTATTGAAATCAGCAAGAGGACCGGCGAAAAGGTGGCCGGACCGGTGCCTCTGCCGACCAGGCGTGAAGTTTTTACGGTCTTAAGGTCACCTTTTGTACACAAAAAGAGTCGGGAACAGTTTGAGATTCGTATCCACCGCCGTTTAATTGATATCATCAATCCTTCCGCGCGTATTGTGGATGCTCTCACCAAATTGACCCTCCCCGCCGGTGTTGACGTCGAGATAAAATCATAGTATAATAATAGGTTTCAACGCAAAATCATTACATGTGTCATTCCTGTGTGTAGTAAACAGGAATCCACGTTCTGTATAGATTCCCGCTTAAAGCATGCGGGAATGACAGAGAGGAAACGGTGTTCACTGAGTATTTACTTTTATTACTATGCCGTTGGGAATTTTAGGCCGCAAGGTGGGGATGATTCGTATCTTTGACGAGAACGGTAAGCCGGTTCCGGTTACCGCGGTTGAAGCAGGACCATGCCCGGTAATTCAGCAAAAGTCATTGGAGAAAGAAGGATATATATCTTTGCAGTTGGGTTTTGGTTCCCGGCGTAAAGCGAACAAACCGTGTTTGGGCCATTTTAAAAAGGCCGGGCTGGAACAGGCAGGGCTTTCCTTAAAAGAATTCCGGGTATCGGAAGCAGAGATGCAAAAGTTCCCGTTAGGGAAAGAGGTAACGGTGGAAATATTTTCTCCGGGCGAGAAGGTTTCCGTTTCCGGAAACTCCATCGGGAAGGGTTTTCAGGGTGTGGTTAAACGGTATGGATTTAAAGGCGGTCCGGCAACCCACGGTTCAATGTCCCACCGGGCACCCGGGTCCATCGGCGGTAGTAACCCCGATAGGGTATCAAAAGGGCGGAGAATGGGCGGAAGGATGGGCGGGAAAAGGGTTACCATCCGTAACCTGCAGGTGGTGAGGGTCGATACCGGCCGGAACCTGCTTCTTTTGAAAGGTGCGGTGCCGGGTGCGGAAGGTGGTCTGCTGGAAATTAAAAAGATTTAAATGTAGGGGTCGGATTTATCCGACCCGCTATGGTTTATGGAGATAAAGGTATATAATCTGACGGGTGAAGTGGTGGACCAGGTGGAATTTGCCACCGACGGTTTAGAACCGGTAAATAAGAAATTACTTTATTATGTAGTTAATGCCTATTTAGCCAATCAGCGCCAGGGAAATGCCTCTACTAAAACCAAAGCAGAGGTCGCCGGCGGGGGCAGAAAACCGTGGAAACAGAAAGGTACCGGTCGGGCACGGGTGGGTTCCATCCGTTCACCTTTATGGCGGGGAGGTGGTGTTATTTTTGGTCCAAAACCCCGTTCTTATTTTGTAGCTCTTCCGGCCAGGGTGAGACAGTCAGCCTTGAGCGAAGCGCTTAAAGAAAAAATTTTAGGAACCAAAATTTCCCTTTTAGCGGAATATCAGATTCCGGAAGCCAAGACAAAATCAGTCAGCCGGTTTTTGCAAAAAAGCGGTCTTTATGGTAAAATTATTATTTTTGTACCTCAAGACGCAGAACTTTTTCGCCGGGCCGGACGCAACATCCCGGGTATCCGGTTTGGAGACTGGAAGGCGCCTGATTTTTTCCATATTCTGAACGCCGATAGACTTCTGGTCTACCGGGAAATCTGGGATAAATTGAAAGAGAAAATTAAATAATGCAAACCTAAAGGTTTGCCCTACATTGGCATTGGACTGACGTAGGGCAAGGCGCCTGCCCCTGTATGTAGTAAACAGGGGTTAGCCTTACATTAAGGATAAGTATGTTTTCGACCGATATAATCTTATTTCCGTTAAATACCGAGAAGGGAACTGCCTGTCTACAACCCCAGAACAAGTATCTCTTTGCGGTTCACCTTAAGGCAACCGCTCCTGAGATTAAAAAGGCGGTGGAGAAGATTTATCACGCCAAGGTGTCTTTCGTGAACGTCCTGAATTTTAAGGGTAAGAAACGACGGTACCGTTCCCGGCAGGGCAAGCGTCCTGACTGGAAGAAAGCGATTGTTACTTTGAAAAAAGGAGAACACATTGAGTTTGGTTAAAAGAAGGCCGGTAACACCGACCAGCCGTTTTGCGGTTTTGCCTGATTTCCGGGAAATAACCGGAACGAAACCGGAAAAGAATCTGCTGTCTGTTCATCGCAAAAGCGGTGGTCGTAATAATCAGGGCACGATTACCGTTCGCCACCGGGGAGGCGGTCACCGGCATCACTACCGGCTAATCGATTTTAAGAACGATAAGCCTTTGCCCGGTCAGGTTATGGGCATCGCTTACGACCCAAACCGCAGTGCCAGAATTGCCCTGGTGCGGTACCCGGACGGCGAAAAGAGATATATTCTGGCTACTTCGGGGATGAAGCCCGGTAACCGAATCGCTTCCGGAACAGAGACGCTGCCTGCAGAAGGAAATCGTCTCCCGTTAAAGGATATTCCGGAAGGGACTAATATCTCCTCCTTAGAGTTAAAGCCGGGTAAAGGCAGCCAGATTGTCCGTGCGGCTGGAGCAGCCGCAGTTTTAATGTCTAAGGCCGACCGTCAGGCTCAGGTGAAACTTCCTTCCGGAGAAATAAGGTTTTTCTCCGTAGACTGCCGTGCCACGATAGGGATGGTCAGTAACCCCGAACATCGGTATGAATCTTTAGGAAAGGCCGGTCGTACCCGCTGGCGTGGTCGCCGTCCAAAAGTACGGGGCGTGGTGATGAATCCGGTTGACCATCCGTTGGGTGGCGGAGAAGGTAAGAGTTCCGGCGGTAGACCCGTGACCACTCCGTGGGGTAAGCCGGAGGGGGTTAAGACCAGAGATAGAAATAAACCGTCGGAGAGATT
The DNA here is from genome assembly GCA_964630335.1 of uncultured bacterium. Taxonomy (GTDB): domain Bacteria; phylum Ratteibacteria; class UBA8468; order MWAK01; family MWAK01; genus CAZVUE01. The sequence goes on from CAZVUE010000079.1 coordinate 2,985, forward strand.
GATAGTTAAACACAGGGGTTGACCCCTTAGAGGATAGACTATGAGCAGGTCACTAAAGAAGGGACCCAGTGTTGACCCGAAACTTCTCAAAAAGATTGAGAAGGTGAAACAGAGCGGGAAGAAAGAGGCTATTCGCACCTGGAGCCGTGCCAGCCAGATCAGTCCGGAATTTGTTGGTGTGACGTTAGCGGTTCACAACGGAAAGAATTTTATTCCGGTCTATATCACTGAAAATATGGTGGGACACCGG
>CAZVUE010000079.1:3334-5786 GCA_964630335.1 uncultured bacterium
TATGGCCGAAGTAGTAGCAAAGGCAAAGTACGTTCGGATTAGCCCTAAGAAAGTAAGACAGGTGGCTTATCTGATACGGGGCAAAACGCCAACGGAGGCGCTTGGTATCCTCAAGAACCTTCCTCAACGGACAGCATATTACATTAAAAAAGTACTGGTTTCAGCCTTAGCCAATGCCAAACAGGTGAAAATGCCGCTTGATGACCTTAGATTGAAGTCATTGATTATAGAACGGGGGCCGTCACTGAAGAGGTTCCGGCCGACTTCAATGGGCCGTGGGGTTTCGGTTCTGCACCGTACTTCTCATGTCAAAGTTGTTTTGTCAGACGAATGGGACAAAAAGTAAATCCGATTTCGTTGCGTCTGGGCATTATTGAAAACTGGCGTTCCAACTGGTTTCAAGCCCGGAAGTTAGGTCCGGGTATTTTAGAGGATTACCACATCCGGCGGTATTTTAAGAAGCGGTTTCCGGACAGCGGTATAACCCGGCTGGACATTGAGCGACTGGCCGATAACATCCGGATTAAAATTTTAGCCAGCAGGCCGGGTCTGATCATCGGGCGTAAAGGTTCAGAAATTAATAATGTAAGTACGGAACTCAGTAAAATTTACGGGAAGAGTGTCATCATTGACGTGGCTGAAGTCACCAACGCCGTAATTGATGCTAATTACGTAGCCCAGAATATCGCTTTCCAACTTTCCCGGCGCCGGGTTTCTTTCCGGTTTATTTGCAAACGGGCGATTGAAAGCGCAATGGGACAGGGTGCCGGCGGAATTAAGATTCAAGTTTCGGGACGTTTAGCCGGTGCGGAAATAAGCCGGAGAGAGACATACAAGGAAGGAAAGATTCCGTTACATACTTTGAATGCTATTATCGATTACGCCCCGGCGACTTCGTTTACCGCCTACGGTACGATTGGCGTGAAGGTGTGGATTTATAAAGGGTACGCAAAAGAGAAGGTGTAAAATATTCAAAATGGGGTTCACCATGAAAAGTTTTAAAAATACAAAAAGATGGTTGCTGATGTCAGTTCTCTTTTCTTTATTTCTCCTTGTTGGCGTTGCAAAACAGGCGTATTCCGATGATATCTCATCCCAACAAGAAGATTTTCCTCGAAGTTCAGATGATTCCCAAACCGATTCTTCCGTTCCCACCACTGATTTTATCAACTGGGATGGTGGAGATAATCAGGATGTGGTAATACAGGAAGAGAGCGGAGGTTCTGGTGATGTAACATCTTCTGTTGTATCTTGGCAACCGTTACCTGAACCCGGGCCATACGCTCAATCAGACGGGTATGGTGCGAGTAGGGGTGGAAGATATTGGAACCCAATCAAAACTGCCTATGATAATTATGCTGGGGGAGGTATGGACCCTGCCTGGAGTAATGAATGTCCAGACCGAGGAGGGGACTGGTGGGGTTGTCCTGGTGGTTATGGAGGCCATGAAATATACCGGTTAACTGGAGCGTCACATAGTGCAAGTAATTATGTTGACGCATCTAAAGCGGTAGGATTCAGAAGGCTTAAACACCTTTTGACCACAGAATCCCAGGGGTTTGGTGAAGAGAAATCAGTAAGATTTTGGTTTTCCGGTTATTTCCAGCCGGAGTCTGGAAGTGGTTCGTTTACTGTTACGATGACATTTTATAAGGCTAATCCCGATGGTAGTCCCGGAGGGTCTTGTGGTGGTGGGGAAGGGTCTATAAGTACTTCTTTAGGTGAGATTATCGTTGGAGTGCCTCAAGGTGCTAAATATTATGACCTGATAATAATGGGGAATAGCGGGCCAGCTCCTTTTTACTTTATTGGTGAGAATGAGTATCCTTACATTGGTGGTGGTACGTTTGATGAATGGTGGGGAACTTATTTTGGCCATCATCAAAGATGGAGATGGGGAATATTTGGTTCCAGTGGTTTAAATATTGGTCCCAAACTTTCTTATGAATGGTTTGGTGACGAATGTTCATCTGCCTCTATTCAAACAACAGGTTCTGCTACCGTAAATCTTTCCAACGGCAACCTGTTTGAAGATGTGCCTGTAATTATGACCACAGGGTCTGGTTTAACCACCAATCTGACTGCTTGCTACAACAGTCTGGATGACTATACCGGTTCATTAGGGAAAGGCTGGACACATAATTACCTTATAAATCTTACCGAATCCGGTAACACCATCACGCTGAAGGATGAAGACGCCACCCGCATAAAGTTCCTTGCCGGTGCTACCGATGGGAGTTATACCGCTGAGTCCAAATTCGGCGACCATTCCACCATAATTAAGAATCCTGATGGCAGTTATCTACTAGCTCGCAAAGATGGCATAAAATACCATTTCAACACCGCAGGTCAACTAATCAGAATAGAAGGCCGAAACGGAAACACCCAGATCTTTGACTACACCGACGATAACCTGACAGAAATAACCGACTCCTCCGGCAGAAGTACAACC
>CAZVUE010000080.1:0-5692 GCA_964630335.1 uncultured bacterium
CATATGCTTTTTGGTGTAGACCGGATGCGTGAAGAAGGACATCGTCCGCTCGGAAAGCCAGTGCGCCTTTTTACAGTTAAAAGTGGCGTAGTCAATCTTGCGGCTGTTGGGGTCTTTAAACGGATACTTGAGCCTGCCAAAGCCGTTTCTTTCGGTATATGCCTTCTCCTTGTACATCTCAGGCCACTGAACGCCGTATACCGGAACCCCTTCGGCTTCCATCGCGGCCACAAACTGCTTGACCGGAACCTTAAGCCTATCAGCGTCAAGGACAAACGGTGCCCACCAGAAAGCATTTTCCCTTTCCCTGGTATCTACCGGCGGGTAGAGAACCAGAGGATGGTTCTTGAGCGCCTTGATGAGGAACCGGCCGTTCTTACGGCGGTTGTAGAGGTTCCACTTATCCAAACGCTTCAGTTCGCAGAGTCCGATAATTGACTGCATCTCGGTCATCCGGTAGTTGAAACCGACCCGGTTGTGGATATAGGTCAGTTTGGCTTCCAGTTCCAGGAGGCGCAGGCGTTCTTTAACGTCGTAGCCGTGGTCACGGAAGGATTTGCATTCCCAGTGGAGGTTCTCGTCGTTGGTTATCACCGCACCGCCCTCACCGCCGGTGGTGAAATGCTTACTCTGGCAGAAACTGAAACAACCGACATCGCCAACCGTACCGGCCTTTTTGCCTTTATAAATACCGCCAAAACATTGCGCACAATCTTCAATAACAAAAAGGCTGTGCCTTTTGGCAATCGCCAGAATCGGGTCCAGATCCGCCACCACACCGTAAAGATGGACCACCAGAATCGCCTTTGTCCTTTCGGTAATTTTGTCTTCAATGTCTCTGGGGTCTAAAGTATGGGTCTCATCCACATCCGCAAAGACCGGCAGAGCACCGGCCTGAAGGATACAGAAGGAAGAGGCAATAAACGAATAGGAAGGACATATCACCTCATCGCCGGGCCCAATACCCAGAGCCGCCACTGCGGTGTGGAGAGCGCTGGTACCGTTGGTGGTGGTGATGGCGTACTTTGCGCGGTTCCACTTCGCCCATTCTTCTTCAAACTTTACGCCCATCTCACCGGTCCAGTAGTTGACCTTACCGGTACGCAGGGGTTCCATCGCTTTCTTAATGGTAGATTCTTGAAACGAAGGCCATCTGGGGAACGGTTTCTTGTTGACCGGCTTCCCGCCTTCAATCGCTAATTTCTCTGCCATATACCCTCTCCTCCATTTGTCATTCCCGCGTGCAGTAAGCGGGAATCCAGAACCCCCTGCGTGTATTAAGCAGGGATTCCTGCTAAAAACATGCAGGAATGACAGATCAAAACTTTATATTTTTATACTGCGGCCGGTGCGGGCTGATTCGTACGCAGCCAGGACCAACTTCTGGGACCACAGCCCCTCTTCTCCGGAGACCTGCGGTTTCCGGTTCTCAATAATGGCAGCCGCAAATTCCTCAATCTCTGCCTGGTAGGTGTTTACCGGTGTAAATTCAACCGGCATTCCCTCCTCGGCCGGACGGGCTTGCCTGGCATCGTATGTCTTTGCTTCTCCCTCCAGAAAAGCCCGGACTTTTCCGCCGGGAGACTGGCCAATCGTTCCTTCCGCCAGGATTGAACCGGTACTTCCGTAAATCTCCAGCATGTTCCGGGAAGAGTTATCCGGAATTGAAAAGAATGCATCCACTATGCCTAACGCACCGTTCTTAAACCGAACCATCGTCAGGGAACTATCTTCCACCGGATAAGATTGGATGAGTCTTCCGGTAAAACAACTTATCTCGGAAACAGGGGATGCAAAGATATATTCCAAGACGTCCAGAAGGTGATTGCCCATATCGATAAAGGAACCGCCTCCGCCCTGAATCGGGTCCTGGCGCCAGGCGCCTGCGATCGGAGGATACCAGCAGGAAAGTTGTGCCCGTCCCAGGACTGGTTTACCCAGTTTGCCTTCGGCTAACATTTTCCTTAACTTCTGATGCAGACCGTGGAACCGCATCATATATCCCACACCCAGATTCAGCTCTTCTTCCTCCGCGCCGACAACCATCGCCTCGCATTCCGTAAGGGAGGTTGCCAGAGGCTTCTCCACCAGGACGTGCCTGCCGGCGTGAAGCGCTTTCATCGTCTGCGGATAATGGAGATACGCCGGGGTAGCGATGTAGACCGCATTAATCTCCGGGTCAGATAGGAGTTCTTCTTCACTCCGGTAGCATTTAACTTTTAAGGTTTTCGCCATCTCCTGGGCGATCGCGTTATTCGCATCCATTACCGCAATCAGTTTCGAATTTTTTGCCGGAACAATCCCTTCCGGAATGGTACGGCGCCGGGCAATTCCACCGCAACCAACTACTCCCCAGTTAACAACCATAATACCTCCATTCCTTGTGTCATTGCGAGCCCACCAAATCTTTAGCGAAGGTGGGCGTGGCAATCTCGCAGGTTAAAGCCTGCGGCTACCTACAAAGAGTTTAAAAGTTTTAGGGCGGTTTCAGTGATGAGTCCGCCGGCTTCCGGTACTAATTTACTGCTCCGGGCAAGCCGCTCCTCATAACCGGTCCCCTGTTTAAACGCCTCCCGGGTCGGCAGATAACCCAGACTGCTGTTGACCATCTGAAAGACCAAGGTTGGCTTGAACCGTGATTCAGACTTGATGCGCAGACCGAACTCCACGAAGACCTCACCCGGTAAAAAAACAATCGCACTATCATTTAGCCGAAAGGCCCCAACCGGAACCACCTCTTTTTCTTTTCCTTCCTCCACCACCAGAATCAGTTCTTTTGCCCAGGCAATCTCATCTCCAAAAAGGTTATTCCGGCGCTCCCACTCTAACTTCTCTTCACCAGTCAGACCTTCCGGGCCGACCTCCTTTAATTTTCGGGCGAGTTTTAATTCCTCCGGCCTGGGTTTGCGAATCGGGATATCAAAGGTGGCCGAGGCCGTCTTCAAGACCGACACCGGTGCGCAATCAATCTTTTCGGTTACCCGCAACACTTCACCAGATAGAATGGTACCCAACCATTGAGTATGAGCAAAATAACCCGTCTTTAAATTTCCGGATTGGAAGTTGACGTGATTAATATTCCCGCTGGTACCGCAGAAGAAACCCACCATTACGTCGTTACCTTTAACCTTACGAATAACCTGACGGAGCACGCCAGCATAATCGGCCGAGATTAATCTGCCGGTGACCGTATCTAAATGGCAGGCAAAATTTACCAAGATTGCCCGTAATCTTCCGTCTTCGGATTCTATCTTAATAACCCCGACCTCAGGGTCAATGGGTCCGGCCGGCTTGACTATATCCGGGTTCCCTTTACCCGCCATGGTTTCCCAAAGGTCCCCTCCGCCGGGATTGGTACGCACCGTCCCGTCCTTCATAAGGTAACGCCGGTTAAATGAGACGCCGTCCTCTTTGCCTGACCCAAACCCGACCCGGGCCGGCACAAGGTTATGAAAGGCTTCTTTAACCGAACCAACCAGAAATTTAGGCAAAAATTTCAGGTACTCTTCATCCTGCTCCACGCCAAAGGCACCGACGGTGGCTGGTCCGGTATGGGTGTGGGTAGTATGGATAAAGATATTATCTGAAGGTATCGGAAGGATTTTAGCAATTAAGCCCTTGGTTTCAAGAACCGTCTCCGGCAGGAGAGCCACCAGGTCGCAGGTAATCAACGCCACCCTTGTCTCCGGTGTCTCAAAGAGAATCGTCTGGGCTAAGAGATGGTCATGGATGCCGGTTGACTTCCGGTCCTCAAAGTAGCCCACCAGGGAGGTACCGATTGGTGGAGTGATAACAACCTCAGAAAGACCTACTTTAAACGCCATAATTTTATGTAGGATATTTTAGCACTTACGGGCAAAAACTTCCAAAAAAGAGGACTTTCCTGGGACAGAAGGAAACAAAATCTCGGTAGTTTGAAAATGGTTGTGTTGAAGTGCTCTCTTTAATGAACGCCGGGTAAAGAAGAGTTCGGAAAGGGTCCGGCTGCCAAGACGCAAAGTCATCTGCCAGCCAAAGAAGGCAAAGACAAATCCATTAACAAAAACAAAAAGAAAATAGACTGACCAGAGCGGATTCCGGAAGACCAGGTTAAGCCGGGAAACATAGTAAGAGAAAGAGGGCACCATAAGGTATAAAGAACCGGCCGGCTTCAGGGTATGATAAAAAAGAGACAGGGTCTGTCTGACTTTTAATTTGTGCAGTACCACCCGGCAGACGATATGGGTAAACTCAACCCTCACCCTACCCTCTCCCCGCTGCGGGAGAGGATTAAGGTGAGGGGGATAATTTCCCGTAGGTTCAAGGGAGGCGTGAAAAAAGGTATAACGTTCCGGAGGAACTTTTTTCTGGCTGAAAAGAAACCGGGCTAAAGCAATGGCATAACCATCCCGGTCAAATCCCACCACTTTCTGAGGATTAAACTGCAAAGAGGCAAGAAGGGTCTGCCCGCCACCACAACCCACATCAAAAAGTACCGAGTTCTGGTCAATCTTCATCCGCTCCAGTATATTATTGCTACGGCCTTCTTCTACCTGATTCCGGTATTCCAGGAGGTTGTAACCCAAAGAAGTTCCCACCGGCGTCAAATGGAAGTCCTTACCTCTCGGGCAAGCCAGGTGAAGGGGAACCAGGTCAGCGGTCTCAGGCAAAAGGGGGTAAGATAATCCCTGCTGGCGCAGGTAAAGGTTCACTAATGCCTGCCGGAGGCTCTTTTCCTGGAATATTCGCCTCAGAGTGTCGTCAGACAGAATAAACTCTTCTTTCATAAAGCATCTGTATCAAACATGTAGGGCAAACCTTTAGGTTTGCATTATATTTTGCAAGGCTAAAGCCTTGCCCTACGTTTTTTTCCGAACCAACCAGCGAAGCGGTAGTACAAAATTAGGGAGAGCATTCGGAGCGCAAGTTTGAGCGTTTTTCCTTTATGGGCGGTTACGGAAGATTTGCCTACCCGGGGAAGGTAATTGACCGGTATCTCAATATACTTTAACCGGTTTAACACCGTAAGAATCATCATCTCCGGTCCGAAATGCTCGCCGGTGACGGTAAATTGGTTTTCTATCTTTTTTAATGCCTCTCTCTTTATCAAGCGCATCGTACAGCCAACATCAGTAAAGGTGGTGGTGTTGAAGAGAAATTCCATAATCTTGGCTACTGCCCAGTTTCCCCACTTTAAGAACGGTCCCATATTGGCGTCTTTCCAGATGAGTACCTGGGTGGTCCGGGTACCAAAAACAACCTCAAAATCGTCGGAATAGGCGAGAAGTTTTAAGGTGTCCCTTGCCAAAAAGGTACCGTCTGGCTCGCAGATGACGATAAGGTCACCGTCTGATTCTCTTAAACCCCGCTGGATGGATGAACCGTAACCCTGCCTGGATTCAAACACCTCCCGCGCCGGGGTCTGCGCTACCTCATCGCTGGTTCCCTCCACCGCGTTGTTGTTGACCACGATTACTTCGTCCACCACGCCGGTCTGGTAGAACTCTTCAATTACCCGGCGGATAGAACCCTTTTCGTTATAGGTCGGCAATACTATTGAAATCTTATTCTTTCCCCACATTTTACCCCTTTTATCTTTTCTTTAAGGGGTTGTCGCAGAATAAAATTGACTATTTGGAGTCCCAGATTTGAGGTCAGTGCAAGGCGCGACAAAGGTTTTGTGCCCACTGTGGCACATAACCGAGGAGCAACG
>CAZVUE010000081.1:0-1505 GCA_964630335.1 uncultured bacterium
CGCCTGTTTTAACGGTTCCTATCCGGTCATACCGGAAGAAGGCCTGTCGAAAGAAATTCTGGAAAGACGGTCATAGCCTCCCCCTCGCCTCAATCCTCCCCTTTCCAATCCTATGGAAAGGGAACCCGTCCGCAGAGGGAGAGGATAAGAATAGAATTCAGGAACAGATAATATGCAAAAAAGGAGAATTTTGACCAAGGGGAAAAAGGCGATTGTTATTGCCGCTATCTTTCTCACCCTGTGTGGAACGGGGTGGTTCTACGTAGAAAAACAGGGAAACTTTCACGTGGTCAGCGAAGGCAAGGTCTACCGGTCCGGACAGGTAAGACAGGGAAAATTGGTTCAATATATCCAAGATTATAAAATCAAAAGCGTACTGAATCTCCGTGGTAGGAACGAAAATTCGGAGTGGTGGAAAAAAGAGGTGAGCGCCTGTGTTCTATTAGGCGTAAAGTACTATGACTTAAGCCTTTCTTCCAAAAAAGAACCCACCTCCGAACAGTTCCAGAATTTACTGGAAATTCTTAAAAAAGCACCCGAACCCCTGCTTGTTCATTGCGAGGGAGGTGCTGACCGTACCGGTCTGGCATCGGCGATTTACCTGTATTATTTTGAAGGCTACCCCAAAGAAACCGCCCAGCGACAACTCTCTTTCATCTACGGACATATTCCGCTGCTCCAACCGGAGGTGCGGGCAATGGACGATGCCTTTACAAAGTTCTGTCGGGAGTATGAAAGGGAACAGGGAAAATAGAGGTAGGGCAGTCCGTAGCGGTGCGATTTATCGCACCAGGTGGCATAAATGCTACCGCTACAGTATGGGATTTTCCATCTGTATCCTTCTGGCTTCGGTTTCCTCTGCGGTAGACATCCCAAACCGCAGGGTAAAAGAATTTTATTTAGAGAATGGGCTTACGCTTATCTGTGAACCTGTCCCGAATGCTGAAGTGGTCAACCTCTCGCTTCTGGTTAAGACCGGGTCCGTTACCGAAGGAAGATACACCGGTACCGGTATTACCCACCTTCTGGAACATCTTATCTTTAAAGGAGATGAAAAAAACAGACTGGCGGCCGTGGTGGAAAACGCAAGCGGTTATACCAATGCTTATACTACCCATGACTACACACTCTTTACCGTAACGGTACCCGGCGACAATTGGTCCTCAGTCCTGCCGGCACTCCTCCGCTCGGTCTTTGAACCTTCCTTTACTCCGGACGATTTCCAGAAGGAACGGGAGGTGGTTTTACGTGAAATTGCCCGGAACGAAGACGAACCGGTCTACCAGGCAAATCGCAGATTATGGCAGACCGCATTTTCCGTTCATCCCTACCGCTTTCCCATCAGCGGGCATCCGGACCTTTTAAACCAACTGCAATACGAGGACGTCCGCTCTTACCACCAGAGTTCCTATTCGCCCGACAATGCCATTCTGGCAGTAGCCGGACCGATTCTGCCCGAGAAAATCAAGGAACTAAGTATTGAACTCTCTAAAACGATTCTCCGG
>CAZVUE010000081.1:1605-5600 GCA_964630335.1 uncultured bacterium
TCTGCCCGAGAAAATCAAGGAACTAAGTATTGAACTCTCTAAAACGATTCTCCGGCGGTTCCCGTTTACCCCTGTCCCACCGGAAGAGCCAACCCAGGTAGGATACCGGGAAAAAAGAGTACCTTTTTCCACCCGGTTGGTCTACCTTAATTTGGCGTACCACATTCCCGGACTAAACAGTCCCGACACCCCCGCCTTAGACATTTTAGCCAACATCCTGGGTTACGGGAAAACTTCCCGGCTTTACCAGGGCATAATCAAAAAAGGATTAGCCTATTCTATCGATGCTTCCAGTTACACACCACGGTATCCGGGTCTTTTCGCTGTCTCCTGTATTTGTGCCGTAGAGAAAGTGGATGAGGTACAAGAAGCAATCCGACAGGAAGTGGAAAGACTCACAAATGGTGCCTCTACCAAAGAAATATTTATCGCCCAGAAAGAAATACAAAGTCAATTACTCTTTAATTTACAAACAATGGAAGGAAGAACCTCTGACCTGGCTACCAGTTGTTTTTTGACCGGTAATCCGCTCTACTCCCGGATTTACTTAAGGTCCAGCGCAAAGGTTAAAAAAGAGGGTGTAATCCGCGTAGCCCAAAAGTATCTGCACCAAGATAATCTGAGCGTATCCATGGTGGGACCAGCCAGCCTGTTCGCAGAGTCTCCTGCCGAACCGGAAACCGTATCAAAAACCGAACTCCCGTTGTGCTACCACCTCAAAAACAATATCCCGTTGTTGGTTAAAGAAGACCCTAATCTGCCCATTGTCCATTTTACGGTCTTACTCAAGGGAGGTTTACTCTTTGAAAACAGTACCACGAACGGAACTTTTCCCCTCTTGGCAGAACTTTTAACCGCTGGTACGATGAGAAAAAGTGCGGAAGGCATCGCGAGAGGAGTTGCCGGATGGGGAGGTGCCCTTTCCACTTACAGCGGTAATAATAGTTTCGGCGTAGTTCTTGAGAGCCCGGCGGAATATTGGAAAGAAGGGCTTTCACTTATCGCGGAAATTCTGCAGGAATCCAGGTTCCCCGAAAATGAACTCTCCCGGGAGAAAAAGGAAGTCCTTGGCAGTATTATCAGCCGGGATGAAAACCCGATAGCCAGGGCTGACCAAATTCTAAGACAGACCATCTTTGAAGGTCACCCTTACGGCCTGCCGGAGGGAGGTACTGAAGAAAGTATCGGAAGAATAGACCGGAGCACCATACTTAAGACCTACCAGAGAATCTTTGGCAGCAACAACCTGGTTATCGCGGTCTTTGGAGATATTGCCGGACCACAGGTAAAAAACATGGCAGAAGGTCTGTTCGGCCGGATTAAACCGGTAAGAATTACTGAACCCCCTCACCCTAGCCCTCTCCCCAGTGTGGGAGAGGATATAGGTGAGGGGTATAAATTCTTTAAATGCCCGGTAACTAAAAAGGAACAATTTAAGAGAAAAGAATCTACGGTGTTAATCGGATTTCCCGGAATTTCGGTTAAGGAAGAAAAGAACCGGGCGGCGCTGGAGATTCTCGCGGAGATACTTAATGGGCAGGAAGGTTTACTCTTTCAGGATTTGCGGGAAAAAGAACCTTTGGTTTACAGCACCGGTTTTGGCTATTTTTTAGGTCTACAACCAGGAACCCTCTATTTTTACGCCCAGTGCCAGCCGGAGAAAACGGAACAGGTCCAACAAATCGTTACCCGGATAATCACTCAATTGACCAAAGAAACTATTTCCGAACCGGACCTGATAAAGAATAAAGAAAAGGTGCTGGGCAATAAGAAGATGGGACGGCAGACTCTTGCCAGCCAGGCATTAGACTGTGGTCTTTCGCAACTCTATGGTCTGGGTTATGACTTCTCCACAAAGATGGACAGCATAATAGAAAAAGTTACGCCCGAAGACCTCCAAAGATTTGCAGAGCGGTATTTTACTCCGGAACGACAGGTAACCATAATCCTCGTTCCAGAAAATACCGGATTATTGTAGGGCAAACCTTCAGAGCCTGCCCTGAACTTGTTTCAGGGTTTGCTTATCTATTGCAAGGCTAAAACCTTGCCCTACTATTTCCTTATGGATAAGACCATCTGTGCCATTTCCAGCCCCTTAGGCTTCAGCGGAATCGGAATTGTTCGTATCTCCGGTCCGCAAACCTACCCTATCCTGGACCGTCTCTTTAAAGACAAAGCCGGCCGTTCGGTAAAAGTAGGTAAACTTCCTTCCCATACGGTAAGATATGGATTTATTGTAGCGCAGGAAAAAGTTCAGGACGAGGTTCTCCTTACGATAATGAAGGCTCCCAAAAGTTATACCCGCCAGGATATGGCGGAAATTGGCTGCCACGGCGGATTCATTCCCTTGAAATCCGTTCTTCAAACGCTTATCTCCGCCGGCTGCCGGTTAGCGGAACCAGGGGAATTTACCAAAAGAGCATTCCTCTCCGGCCGGATTGACTTGGCACAGGCAGAAGCGGTTTTAGCGGTCATCAACAGCAAAACGGAACAGGCTTCTTCGGCCGCAATCAATCAGTTACAGGGCGGATTATCTCAAAAAATTGGGGAACTGGAAAACAGAGCCCTGGAAATTTTGGCTGAAATAGAAACAGAGATTGAATTTCCTGAAGAGTTGGAAGATAGCCGGACTGATTACCGGAAAAGGTTAGCGGAATCTGCCCGGGCGGCCAAAGAGATTTTAGCCGGAACAGAAAAAGGTAATGTCCTTTCGGAAGGTCTAAAAGTGGCAATTCTGGGCCGGCCGAACGTGGGAAAGAGCAGTCTCCTCAACAGCCTCCTTTCGGAAGAACGCGCCATCGTTACCGAAATTCCCGGTACTACCCGGGACCAGATTTCCGAAATTATATCTATCGCCGGGTTCCCTCTTAAGGTCATTGACACCGCCGGCATTCGTCCTCCAAGGGATAAAATCGAAGAGGCCGGGGTAAAGAAAAGCCGTACTCTTATCAAGACTGCGGAACTAATCCTTTTGGTCCTGGACCAAAGCGAACCTTTACAGACAGAGGATAAAGACCTTATTACGGAAGTGCCGAAAGAAAAAACGATTCTGGTTATCAACAAGTCTGACCTTCCGGACAGACTTACAAAAGAATCAGAGGTAACACGGCTGCTGAATAGTTTCTCTTATCTCAAAACGTCAGCCCTCAAAGACCGGGGAATTGAAGAACTCAAAAAAAGAATAGCCGAGTTTATTCAGGAGGGAAAAATTTTCCCGGAAGGAATAGACCCGGTCTTTTTAGCCTTAGAACAGAAGAACGCACTGGAAGAAACCAGCAAAAGTTTAGACCGGGCGATAAGCGCTTTAAAAGACAGGATGCCTTTGGAATTTGTAGCGGAAGACTTGAAACGGGCAACCGAATCGCTGGCTCGGCTCTCCGGTCATCGGGTGACCGAAGAAGTGCTGGACCGAATCTTCAGCCGTTTCTGTTTAGGGAAATAATATTACCGGATTTGTCATTGCGAGGAGCGTAGTTAGCGACGTGGCAATCTCGAGATTGCTTCGCATACTACGCTCGCAATGACAGACCATTTGCTGCATTAGTCATTAGATATTCTTTAAACGTTTCCGAGGAATCTGTTATCTAATAGTTTGAAACGAGAAGGAAAAATAATCTATGAGCAAAAGAAAAAAGATGATTTTGCCGGTTTTATTGCTTGCAGTTATGATGCTTCTTCTATTTTGGGATTGCTTGAATGCGAGGGTTTCCCAAGATGAGCAACTTGGCAATCACAGGGGTTCGATAATTTGGGACGGATTAGAACGAACATATCTTCTTCATATTCCACCATCTTGGAATAAAACCAATCCAATGCCACTTTTAATTGCCCTTCACGGAGGCGGTGGGACAAGCGAAGGTATGATGGAAGTTACAACAAATGGCGGTTTCAATACCCTATCAGACAAAGAAGGTTTTATCGTTGCCTATCCTGATGCTACTGATAAGCATTGGAATGATTTTAGAAATGATATGTTGGCTGCTGATGTGGAAGAG
>CAZVUE010000082.1:0-5566 GCA_964630335.1 uncultured bacterium
CCGGGCCGGAGAAGTATGATAACCCCCGGTACTACCATGACCCAACTGACCATACGTATTATCTCCCCAGTACCATAAAGAACCGTCGGATTTTAAACCCAGGGTATGGTAAAAACCGGCAGAAACTGCTTTCCAATCTTTGTCTGTCCCTACCTGAACCGGAGAGAGCCTTGAGGTGGTGCTACCATTTCCTAACTGACCATAGCAATTGCTACCCCAGGCATATAAGGAACCATCTGATTTTAAACCAAGAGTATGATAGCCTCCCGCAACAACAGCAGACCAGTCTTTATCGGAACCAATAAGAGTTGGTACCCTCTTATCCACACCGGTACCGTCACCCAACTGACCTTCCATATTATATCCCCAAGCATATAAGGAACCATCCGATTTCAGGGCAACGGTGTGAACCGAACCAGCGGCAATACCAAACCAGTTGGTATCGGTGCCAATCTGAGTAGGAACGTATCTACTCTCAGTGGTACCATCACCCAATTGCCAGTATAAATTATTTCCCCACGCCCACAGTGAACCGTTTGGTTTAATGATTAACGTATGTGACCATTCCGGTACATATCCAGCCCCATCTACGTCACATAACTTACTACAGAAAAGAAGACATACCAGAATGAAGGATATTACCGTGGTCCAAAGAAAACTCTTCTTTTTCATAGGGCTGTCATACCTCCTCTTATTATGAGTTTGGTGGTTTCGGTGGTTCCGGAAGTTTAGGCTTCTTCTCTTCAGCCGGCTGTTTAATGATAATCACCTGGGGATTAGGTGGAGTCTCTTTAAATATCTCCGGCGGCAGTAACTCCTTCGGCGGCAACTCAATCCCAGCTTCTATTTCCGGCAAAGGTAATCCTTCTGTGCTTTTCGGCAAAACCCCGACGGCAGGCAGAGGTTCCTCCTTACTCTTCAGAACAATGGTATCCTGCTGTAAATTCAAGAGGCTGTCCCGGTCAACAAGTTCTGGTTCGCTGGGCGGCCTGTTCAGCCCTACCTCGGTTGAGAAATTTTTCCGCAGTCGTAATTCTCCCGGAACCGCTGGTGAGATGTTTCGTACCGCCACCTCACCCTGCATAACTATTACCCGGGTCAGCTCTGCAGAGAGTACCCACACTAAAAAACTGGTCCCTTTAACTCCAGCCACCGTGGTCGGTGTGGAAACCTCAAAATTAGACTGAGGCGAAAAGAGCCGTCGTACCTGAAACCTGACCTTGCCCATAAAAACGTTTACCTTGCCTTCCCGATGGTTCCGGGCCGCAGAATAGATAAATTTGTCCAGACTGATGGTTGTCTGGGGACCTAAGTTGAGGGTCGTTTCATCAATTAAAAAAATGGCGACCTTTGACCCTTCTCCGGTTCTGATGGTATCACTAAGATAGACTTCACTTTTTAATGCTATTGGCTTCCAGGCTTGGTCTTTTTCAGACTTAACTTCCACCTTGCCTTCTAAGGCTATTACTTTTCCAATCGCCTCTTCCGCAAAGAGGTAGCCAGCAAAAGAAGTTATCAAGATAAGGCTAGCAATACTAAAGAACCTTTTAATTATTTGAGTAATCATAATCCCGCATTCTCCATATGAAGATAGAAATTTGTATGGACAAATGTCCTTTTCTCCTCTATAATATAGATAAAAATAGATGAGCGAAGGAGGTACCCAATGGGTGAAAGTAAAAACGGCTATTTTCGAGTATGAGGCTGTCCCCTTTGTTTGGACAGAAAGGATGATTATATGAGTACACAGATGTCTTTTACTTCGAAAGTTCCGCGACAGACCTACGCAACCACGCTGGATGAGCAACTGGAACAACTGAAAACGGATGCTCTGATGCTGCGATTCGCTGCATCGCGTAAACAGTTATCTTCGAATCCGTACCGTCCTACCTATCATTTCGTTAGCCCGGAAAGCACTATGAACGACCCGAACGGACTGTGTTTCTGGCAGGGACGCTGGCACCTGTTCTACCAGGGGTATCCTCCGGAAGACCCGCGCCAGCATTGGGGACACGCCGTCAGCGACGATCTGATACGCTGGCGAGACCTGCCCTACGCAATTTATCCCAATCCGGAAGAGTGTTGCTTTTCCGGTGCGACTCTTGTCGAAGAAAATCGCGTAATTGCGATGTATCACGGAACGCGGGCAGGCAACATGGTGGCGGTATCCAATGATTCGCTGCTGCTCAACTGGGAGAAAATCCCAGGCAACCCGGTGATTCCCATGATGAACGCAGACGAAACAGGACGTCCCTACCGCGTGTATGACCCCTGCATCTGAAAGGAAGAGGACGGCTACTACGCTCTATCCGGCACCTACTGGGACGGGGCGCTCATGGACAACTGCCGGATGGTACAGCATCTCTTTTTTTCCCAGGATCTCACGCGTTGGATATACCGCGGCTCCTTCGTCGAGGGCGATATTTTCACCGTACCGGGCGAGGATGGCGCGTGCCCGTACTTCTGGCCGATTGGCGACAAGCACATCCTGTTGTTCTGCAGCCACCAACGCGGGTCTCAGTATCTGCTCGGCGATTACGACAAAGTGTATCATCGCTTCCGCCCCTTCGCGCACGGCCGGTTTAACTTTGGCCCCATCGGTCCTGGCGGCGTCCATGCTCCGTCGGCCACGCCCGACGGCAAAGGAGGCGTGCACGTCATCTTCAACATCAACAACGGCATGCAGTCCCAGGGCTGGGATCATATCATGTCCCTCGTGCACCTGCTGACCCTGCACGGGAACAACACGTTAAACATCGAACCCGTCCCGGGGATTGAATCACTCCGCTTTGACCACAAACACATCGGCGAAACGTCCCTCCCCGCAAACCGAGAGATCGTGTTGGAGGACATTGCGGGGAACGCGATGGAACTCGCGGTCGAAATTCACCCGGGAGACGCACGCGCTATCAGCATCAATGTTCTCCGTTCGCCGGATAGTGAGGAGTTTACCGCCATCAAATTCTTCCGCCACGGCGGCATGCCGGTGATCAGACATATTCAGAATGAACCTAAAAGTTACAGGTTAGACCAGAAAGACGCGCTTGTGCTCGACACGTCCCGGTCATCGTTGCTGCCGGACGTGGCCGCACGTCCGCCGGAGGTGGTGCCGTTTGAACTCGAAGACAGCGAGCCGCTCAAGCTGCGGATATTCATCGACAGAAGCGTGGTCGAAGTCTTCGCCAACAACAGGCAATGCATCGCCCTGCGGGTATATCCCGAACGGAAAGACAGCATTGGCGTATCGATTAGAGCTCAAGGCCGGGACGCCTCGTTGCGCTTGCTGGACAGGTGGCAGATGAAGAGTATCTACTCAAAAGGAGATTGCCCATGACTTCGCATTTACCGGTATATAGTAACGAGTCTAAAATGGAATAATAAGACGGTGGTAAAATATGATAAATAAACAGGGTATCAGACTAAAATATTTTTTTTGATGGGCAAATGGAGGATGCCAAATTATGTCACAGCCAGTTGATATCGGGGACCGTAAACAGTTATTTATTGATAACCGATTCATTAAATCTTCAAAAAATGTCAGTTTGATCATGAATCCTCCGGCCAAAATCGGGCCTGTACTCCTGCCGGACAGACCCTGGGAATCGGAGCAGTTGGGATTCTGTTCCAGCGTTGTCGAAGTGGGTGGTATTTACAAAATGTGGTATCGGTGTACTTCGTTAGTAGGGAAGCCGGGACCACCTTTTGGGGAGGGAGAAGCGTTTATCTGCTATGCCGAGTCAAAAGATGGCCGGAACTGGAGTAAACCGGACCTGGGGCTGATTGAATTTGCAAGCTGCAAGGACAACAATATTGTTATGAAAGGTGTCCTGGAGGTAGTGGTCTTTTACGACCCCCACGGTACACCCGAGGCGAGATATAAAGCGGTGGCGAACCGATATTGGCCGGACCCGGCTAAGGCCGGTATCTATATCCACACTTCTCCTGATGGTATTCACTGGAATATCTCGGAGACCAGGGTTTTACCTCTTTCCCCGGATACGGCAAACCAGGCGATGTGGGATACCCGGCTGGGCAAGTATGTTGCTCACATCCGTGCCTGGGCTCCTCCAGGCGAGGTCATGGACCCGACAAGGCGCAAGGTGGCTCGTGTGGAGATGGATGATATCCTTAAACCCCGGCCATTTAAACCGGCCCAGAGGCCCTATTTCATTTGGGGTGCGGATAAAATTCCGGTTGTGAGCACCGAATTTCCGATTGCGTTTGAATACGATGATGAGGATTCGTTTTCTTCGGACCACTATAATTCCGCGGCCGTCGAGTATCAGTGGGCCCAGGATGCCTATCTGATGTTTCCCAGTTTCTATCTGCACTTCCCGTCTCCGCCGGTTGGCAGGTTGGAAAATGACGGCGTCCTTGACATCCAGCTGGC
The DNA here is from genome assembly GCA_964630335.1 of uncultured bacterium. Taxonomy (GTDB): domain Bacteria; phylum Ratteibacteria; class UBA8468; order MWAK01; family MWAK01; genus CAZVUE01. The sequence goes on from CAZVUE010000082.1 coordinate 4,391, forward strand.
GGTCAGCCGTGATGGTCTGAAGTATCTTCGTCTGGACCGGCAGCCCTACATCGGGCGCGGTCCCAGGGGGACCAGAGATTCAAACAGTCTGTATATGGCGGTCGGTATGTTGCGAAACGGTCAGGAACTTATGCATTACTACGCCGGTTATTCTGAAACCCATGGCCAGGCAACATTCAGTCAACCAGGCGGGTCGATATGCTGCGCCATCCAGCGGCTGGATGGATTTATCTCCGCAGACTTTGCCCACGATGGAGGCGAAATGGTAACGCTGAAACTCCAGTTCCGTGGGAATCGTCTTTTTCTTAATGTGAATACCCTCGAATTCGGTTTTCTTAAAGTCAGCATACTGGACGAAGACGGACGGGAGTTACCGGAATATTCGCTTGAAAAGTGTGACCCGATTAACGGAGATTTTGTGGCGAAAGTTATCACCTGGCAGGGAAACCACAATCTTTCTGCGCTTGCCGGTAAAGTTGTACAGCTCCGCTTTGTCGGGTATTTTTCAAAGCTATACGCGTTTCAATTTGCGGATTGAATCTAACTTAGAACCACTTTTTAACACTCAACCGGTGCGGATATTTTTAGGGAAGATAACTTATCGGCAAACAAAATAGCCCCTACAACGCAAGCAATGCCACCGATGGCCACGGTAGCCGGAGTTCCTATTTTACTGGCTAAACTGCCGGCCAGGAAACTGCCGAAGGGAGCGGTTCCCATAAAAACCATCATGTGAAAACTCATCACCCGGCCCCTTTTATCATCATCCAGCAGGGCTTGCAAAAGTACGTTGCTGGAAGCCATCTGGAGCATTATGGCGCAGCCTATAATTGCCAGCAGAAACAGGGAAAGGACAAAGATGCGGGAAAAGGCAAAACCGACCAACACGAAACCAAACATACCGGAAACCTTCGTGTAACTCCTGCCAGAACGAACCAGAGGAACCTTTTTTCACCCGGCCGGGGACTCTTATGAGCAGTAAAGACCAGATTGCAGCCAGATAACTCACTCCATTAAGGAGAAAACAAAAGGCTTCGCCTTTCAAGGCAATTAAGATGGATGCCAGGACAGGATAGGACCGATTATCCGGGCGCTGTTAAACATAAGCGAATTCAGAGCGATGGCGTTCATCAAATAATCCTTGCTCACCATTTCCACGACAAAAGCCTGGCGGGT
>CAZVUE010000083.1:0-5477 GCA_964630335.1 uncultured bacterium
ACTAGCAAGCAGGCTAAAGTTGGATGTCTCAGAAATCCTTACCGAATCCCAATCCGCCAAATCTCCTGGCAGGCCGGTTTTTAACGCAATGATGAAAAAGGTCTACGGCAAACAGGTTAAGGGAATTATCACCTGGAAGATTGACCGATTAGCCAGAAATCCCATTGACGGTTCTTCCTTGGTCTGGGCTTTAGACCAGGGAAAACTATCGGAAATAGTCACGCCCTACGGTACTTTTATCAATAACAGCAACGACAAGTTTATGATGCAACTTGAATTCGGCATGGCCAAGAAATATGTGGACGACTTGAGCGACAATGTCAAAAGAGGCAACCGGGCCAAGCTTGAGAAAGGATGGTTCCCCGGACTTCCGCCCATAGGATACCTCAACGAACCCAAAGAAAGAACCATTGTCCCTGACCCGGAAAGGTTTTCCCTTATCCGCAAGATGTGGGAGCTTCTGCTTCAAGGAGTGTCTCCGTCAAAAATCTTAAAGACCGCCAATGAGGAGTGGGGTTTCAGAACAATAATTCATAAAAAGAGAGGCGGTGCACCCTTAAGTCTCTCCTGTCTTTACAAAATCTTCGGTAGTTCCTTTTATTACGGACTCATTGAAAGAAAAGAAGGCGTTTTTCAGGGAAAACACGTACCCATGATTACCGAAGACGAATATTGGAAAACCCAGGAGATTTTGGGCAGAAAAGGAAGACCAAGGCCGAAGAAGCATCAATTTGCCTTTACTGGCCTGATGAAATGCGGAGAATGCGGCTGTACGATAACAGCCGAAGAGAAAATCAACCGCTACGGTTGTCACTACACCTATTACCGCTGCACCAGGAAAAAGAGAGAATTCAACTGTCGCCAAAAATCCATAAACCTTAAGGAGTTGGAAGCACAGGTCTTGGGATATCTGGGCAAGATTTATGTACCGGAAAGATTTCTTAATCCGGCAATAGAATATCTGAAAAAAGCGGTGGATGAAGAAAATAAAGGATACTTTAACATCCAAAAGTCTCTGGAAAAAGCCGCCAGGGATTGCCAGACAAAGCTTCACAACTTGAACCAGATGCGGCTTAAAGACCTGCTTGACGATTCAGAGTATCTTAGCGAGAAGAGAAGATTGATTGAAGAAAAGATACGAATAGAGGAAAACTTAAAAGACGGAACCGGCGGCAGAAGAAGAGCCGCTGAATTGACCGAGAAGACCCTGATTTTTGCCAATGAAGGCAGAGAGACCTTTCAGAATGGTTTTCCAGAAGACAAAAGGGATGTCCTTCAACAACTTGGCTCGCACCTTTTCCTGAAAGACAAAAATCTCAGTATTGAACTGGAAAAACCTTTGCTCATCCTTGAAAAAGGGCTAAAGGATATTGATGAGAAAATGGAAAGGTTAGAACCCGAAAAATATGGCACAAATAATGGACAAAATGGACTTTCCTTGTCCTCGATTCAACACTGGTGGGCGCTCGTGGAGGATGTTAGAACTTTTTATCTGGAAAACATCGATAAGTTTGATAAGTAACCTAAAATCTCCACGAACCCTTGAAAATATTTCTTGCTATTTTCTTATCTGTCCATTTTCGCTGTTTGTGGGATAAAAATCAAGATGGGAGAAATAGACAAAAAGGATAAATTGCGTACTCCTCCGCTGGCCCTAGTAGACGACGTTAGAACTTTTTATATGGAACACTCAGACTATCTTCTACCGGCCGCAAGGTTTACGCGGGCAGAAGAAAGATGCGAAGGGACTTTATTGGAGGATGGTGCGCGGAAAGCAAAGATTCGGGACCTGTCCGGGACCAATTCCCCGTAAGACTGTCTATATTTTTTGTATTTGGAAAGATGTAACAGGTTGATTATCTCCTTATGTTCTTCCCTGAACCGCGTCATGTCCTTGTTTTTGACAACCGTTTCCAGTTCCAAGAACATTCCCAGACGCTTGACATTATCAAGATGAATCCGGGTATTCTTGTATATCCAGAGTTCTCTGTCTTTTTCTACTATATTCTGTTCCCCCAGGGTGCCGGATAAAGCGGCTTTACGCGATTCTACCTGATTTTTCTTCAATGGGGTAATCTTGTAGTCGGATATCTTGGAATCGGCCTGATCCGGTCGATGATAAGATATCAGTTCAAAACGGCGGCGGTTGATTTCCCTAATTTTAATCCGGCCTGATTTGGACTTGTAATAAGTGTCAACCTGGTGTAGTTTGCCCTTATGCTTGCTCCTAATTCTCTTAAGGACATCTACAATGTCGTCGAACTTATCTACGGCTACTTTTAACTCAATGTTCTTCATGGTCTCTCAAATATATTATACCCTCTGCGGCCCCTTCAAATAAAGGCCTGTCGTGTTTCTGAAGAATACCCCTTAATTCCTGGACCTGATATTCTTTTTCAATCTTATAAAAGACATTCTCTTCCGGCATCCAATGAGGCTGGAGTTTTTCTATCTTCAGGCCTGACAAATCCTCGCCCAAGATGGACTTGTCCAGATTTTTCAAGTAGAGCGGTCCGGAATAATAACCGTAACAATAATCCTTAGTCAGTTCTACGGTTTTCTCCAGTTCTTCTTTGGTAATTGTCGGTAAGAGCGGCCTCAAAGCAACCATTGTCTTTATGCCGTCCTGATAGACATTTTTCAATGTTTCTATCCGTTTTAGCGGCTCCGGAGCCTTGGGTTCCCATATTTTGGCCGAGTCCAAACAAGGAATCGACATAGAAAAGGCAAGAAAATTACCGTGTTGCTCCAATTGGCTGTTGATCTCCCCCAACTGTTCAATGCAGTCTTTCGACAAAGTGAATTTAGTGACCACCGATAAATCTTTGTTGAGACCGGCCAACTTCTTGAGAATCTCAATTGCTTCGGTTTTTGACTGGAAAAATTCGGTGTCGCAACCCAGCATTATAAGGTTGACCGTTTCTGGTAATTTTTCTAACAGTTCAAACTGTCTTGGTGATAGATACGAAACGCCTTTCTGCTGTTCCGCATTCAAGTTCAGATCATCAACGAAACAGTACTTGCATTCAACCGGACAGACCAGCTGAGAATAAGTCAATACTCTTTCGGCGTCTATCTTTAAACCTTCACTTTCAAAAATGTTCTTTTCGCTTTCCATTAATTTAAAAAAAAGCACATTTGTCTAACCCAATTGCCTAACCACTCAGCTTTTAATCTAACAGCGTCTGAAGAGCCGGTGAGTAAATGGGCATAATGTAGTTTAACAAAAGTACGAAATGTTTCATCAATACCAGCAAAAGTCGGCCAAAAAAGTGCAAATTCTCTATAAATACCATTTCTAAGATGATAACCAGGCATACAAGAAGATTCTCCCCAAGTCGATATTCCTATGTTCAGTTGCCCAAAATATAGCGTCTTATCAACATCTGCAAAGTCTACTCGTCCGTCTGGATACTCGCGCGTTTCCGAAGAATCCGAAGCCATCACGACATTATCGTGATTGATTTCTGAAAGCACAAAACTCATTCTACCCTCCTCTAAAGAACTCATTTTTAAAAACTATTCTATAAGTTCTTGAACAAATTTTCTCTGTTAAGGCAACTGGTATTATATTGTTAAGGTAAAATATAACGCGAAGTTTCGTTTTGTAAATCGTTACCTAATTGTTACCTTCTCAAGAAATATTTTGTGGTTCTACCTTTGTCGCGCTTACTATAAAAACTGTACCGTGAAAATAATCGTTCACTAATCGTTCGCTAATCGTTCAATTCGTATCTTGAAGCTCGCCCCTTTCCTGCGACTTTTAATATATTTTTCTCCGTCATCTGGTTTAACTCCTTTACGGCAATAACTTTTCCGATGTTATTTATCATTCTATATTCCCTATTGGTAATTGCTTTGTGTTCCTTAAGATACTCTATCGCCTTCTCTTGTCTCTCGTTAAGATCCAAGGTCTTAAGATATTCTTTTGTTAATCTAGATTTTCGCAAGGTAACCACAAGGCTGGTGCCTGTATATTCGAAATCCGGTTCAGGCAAACCCCATTCCTTGCACCACTGGATTATTTTATTCGTTCCGGTACCTACTTCTTCTATGTATTTAAGCCAAAAGAATTGTTTTGCTATCAGAGGATTGGGCGGGATAGAATCGTGTTTCTGTCTCAAGGTTTCAACGGTCCATCCTTCAGGTAATTTCCCCGGGTTCCAGAATTCTATCCTGTCATCAAAGATCCTGACTTGAGATTTGGAGGAAGACCAGTAGTCCCTATGTGCTATAGCGTTGGTCAGAGATTCCCTTATTGCCTTGGGAGGATATTCCCATTTCTCTTGTCTTTCTATTTTGCCTGATTCAATCCAGGCAGACATGGCAATATGGTCAAAGATAAAATTTTCTGCCTCTAATACTTGGTCTATGATGTTACCGACTATCGGTTTTAGATCAAGCATTTTGTCGCTAACATCGGTACCTTTAAATCTAATACATTTAACTTCGCACTGAAGAAAGAAATCCTGAGGCTTACCGAATAATAAGATAGCGGCATTGGTTAATTTTCCATCCCGAATCAGTTTTAATCTCATCAATATTTCTTCGAGCGGCAAATTTTCGTCCAAATCCAATCTTCTTTCAGTCTTTGCTTTTTTCAGGAAAGCCTTTACTTTTTCTCTATTGACGTCTTTTAACGTAGCGCCTTCGCAAATCTCTTTATCAAATCGCAGTCTATCTTTGTGCTTCTCCAAGATACGTCCTTCGTATTCATCCTTGCTCATTCTTGGGCTTGATTTGCCGACTCTCTTGTAGGGTCTGCCAAAGGCAAGGACAAGTTTATCAAGGTTTTCTTTTACTTCAATAACGATGATTTCTTTGTCGTCTATTTCTTTTACGCTGATTTTAGGATGAACTTTGGGTTCGGTATTCTGGGCAATTCTATTCGCGAGGTTTTCTATTGTGCCTTTTCCTATTTGAACGCCCAAGATTCTTCCGGTGTCATCAACGCCGATTACAATCTTACCGCCTTTTGTGTTGGCAAAAGCAGAAACGGATTCAATTATCTCGTTTATCGAAGACAACGAAGATTTCAACTCAACCGCTTCCTTTTCCTTAAGTAAGTTTTGGATATCTTTTATGGTCATTGGTTACCTTTGTCTTCTAAATGTTTGGCTCAGTTTTGGTAACTGCATTTTATCATAATATCTGTCCAAACCTCAATAAAAGAAATTCTTCTGTATAAAATTCCGGTGTCCATCTGGTGTCCAAATAGTGTCCATGAGAGGTCTAAAACGGCTTGAAACTACCTGACAGAACCTAAAACAGAAACAATGCGGAGACGCAGGATTATCAAGGGGTTGGGCTGATTTTTGAGTGTTTTCAAAGGTTGGAGAAAAAGGGCAAAAACGCCTTAAAAGGGCGGTGCTCTGCCAGATGAGCTAGCGGCCCAATTGTCATTCCCGCGCATGCGGGAATCCACACCTCATATTTAGTGCGGCAAAATGGATTCCTGCTTACTATCCGCAGGAATG
>CAZVUE010000084.1:0-5448 GCA_964630335.1 uncultured bacterium
GGGAAGTTGGTGCCGGAGGAACAGGCAAAGGTTTCGGTCTTTGACCACGGGCTCCTTTACGGCGACGGTGTTTTTGAAGGCATCCGCGCTTATAACGGGAAAGTTTTCAGACTGAAAGAACATATCCGGCGGCTGTACCAGTCCGCCCAGACAATTATGCTTAAGATTCCGGTCAGTCCGGAAAATCTGACCGCGGCAATTCTAGAGACTCTGCGGGCTAATAAACTTCGGGACGCTTACATCCGGGTGGTCATTACCCGGGGCAAAGGCGATTTGGGGCTGGACCCCCGGAAATGTCCGAAAGCCTCCTATTTTGTTATCACCAGCAAGATTCAACTCTACCCGGAAGAATTATACGAGAAAGGTATTGATATCATTACGGTCGCCACCCGGCGTACCAACGTGGAGATGCTTACTCCCGGCGTTAAATCTCTCAACTACCTCAATAATATCCTGGCTAAGATTGAGGGTAACAACGCCGGTGTTTCCGAGGCGCTCCTTTTGAATCAGGAAGGGCTGGTTTTGGAATGTACGGGAGACAATGTTTTTTTGGTGCGGGGAAAGGAGATTCTGACTCCTCCGCTTTACCTGGGTATTCTGGCTGGTATTACCCGGCAGGCGGTGTTAGAATTGGCTCTCCGGGCCGGGCTTACTGCCGGAGAGGTTCCTTTCACCCGGCATGACCTTTTCAATGCGGACGAGGTATTTTTGACCGGCACCGCCGCCGAAGTGATTCCGGTTATCAGGATTGATGGCCGTCAGGTGAGAAAGGGAATACCCGGTTTTTACACCAAAAATCTGATGATACTCTTCCGGGAACTGGCCAGGCGTGATGGTACGCCCATATATTGATTGCGTAAGAGGCTTTATGAATTTGATAAAGAAGATAAAGGAGAAGGAAGCCAGGATCGGCATCATCGGGATGGGGTACGTGGGTTTGCCTCTTGCCATCAACTTTCTCAAGGCCGGGTTCCGGGTAACCGGTTTTGATACTGACCCGGAGAAGGTTGAAAACCTGAAGAAGGGAAAGGGTTACATTAAACACCTGCCCGCTTCTCTGTGGAGACCTTATCAGGACCGTTTTTCTGCTACCACAGATATGACCCATCTTAAAGAGATGGATGCAATTATAATTTGTGTTCCTACGCCCCTGACTGAAAACCGGGAACCGGAAATGAAGTATGTCCGAAAGTCGGCACAGGATATCGCTGATAACCTGACCCCGGGTCAACTCATCTCTTTAGAATCCACAACCTATCCCGGTACCACCGAAGAGTTAGTCCTGCCTATTTTAGCCGGGACCGGTCTTAAGGTGGGAAAAGATTTTTTCCTGGTCTATTCGCCGGAACGGGAAGACCCGGGGAACAGCGCCTTCGGTGTTCAGAACATTCCCAAGGTCATTGGCGGGGTGACTCCGGAATGTCTGAAGGCCGGAGTCGCGCTCTATTCCCGGATAGTTTCCAAAACAGTACCGGTATCCTCACCCCGGGTTGCCGAGGCGACCAAACTCCTTGAGAATATCTATCGTTCGGTGAATATCGCCCTGGTTAATGAGTTAAAACTTCTTTTCGACCGGATGGGTATCAATGTCTGGGAAGTGATTGGAGCAGCCAAGACAAAACCGTTTGGATTCCATGCCTTTTACCCCGGTCCGGGTTTGGGTGGACACTGCATACCGATTGACCCGTTTTATCTTACCTGGAAGGCACGGCAGTACGATTTTACTACCCGCTTCATCGAATTGGCTGGTGAAATTAATGCTTCTATTCCTTACTACGTTATCCAGAAGACGATGGATGGGCTGAACGAGCAGAAGAAGGGTCTTAAGGGAGCGAAGGTTTTGATTTTGGGCCTTGCTTACAAGAAAGATGTGGATGACCTTCGGGAATCACCGGCGCTCAAGATAATCAAACTCTTAAAAGAGAAAGGTGCTGAAGTACTCTATAATGACCCTTATATTCCCAAGATACCCCGGCTGCGCGAGTACCAGTTTGACTTAGTTTCGCAGGAGCTGACCGCAAAACTCTTAAAGGCGATGGATGTGGTTCTCATCGTTACCGACCACAGTTGCTATGATTACGAGTTTATTACCACCAATGCGGCCCTGGTTGTTGATACCCGGAATGTGATTAAGAAACAGCACCCCAAAGTAGTAAAGGCATAATAATAAATAGGGACAGCGACCATTTTTAAACCATTTTCCGTGGTAATGTTAGTTGCGAAAAATGGTCGCTGTCCCTATTTATTTTAAACGTTTTTGTCCCGTTGTTTATCTAAATATGATGAATGAGTCCGAATTTGAACGCGTTTTGGTGGAGAATCAAGACAGAATCTACCGGTTGGCGTTGCGCATCACAGGTAACCGCGAGGAGGCTCTGGATGTTACTCAGGAGACGATGTTTTCCGCTTTCGCTTCCCGGCACCGGTTCCGGGGCGACGCAAAGGTTGCCACTTATCTTTACCGGATTGGCTTAAACCACGCCTTTGCGGTATTAAAAAAGAGGAGATATGTCTCCTTGCCGTTGGAACGGGTAGAAAGGATAAAGAGCAAAGATGATAATCCGGCACAGGTACTGCACCATCAGGAGAAGGCTGAGGAGATGGCTAAACTTCTTGAAGTTTTACCGCCGCAACAGAAGGCAGCCGTCCACCTGCGGATTTACGAGAACCTTTCTTTTGCCGAGGTCGGACAGGCGTTGGGTTGCCGGACAGCCACTGCGCGTGCCCATTATTTTTTCGGTCTACAGAATTTGCGGAAGCAGGTAAAGATAATGCAAACCTAAAGGTTTGCCCTACATGTTCAGGAAGTGTAGGGCAAGGCTTTAGCCTTGCAAATATGATTAAAGGTGGGTTATGAAGTGCAAAAATCTTGAGAGGTGGATGGTTCTGGATATGGAGGGAGAACTGTCTCCCCGGCAGAAAGAGAAATTAGCCAACCACTTGAAATCCTGTACCCTTTGCCGGGAAGTATCGGGTGAATATCAAATTCTGCGGACGAAACTCTCTTCCCTTCCTTTAGAACCGGTTCCGATGATGGCGCCCATACGAACCTTACTCCCGGAAGGTCAGGAACAAAGAGACCCTGTCTCACAAAGAGATCTTGTCTTACGGAGAATGGTTCTGGTCCCGGTGGGGATTGGGCTGGTTCTTTTGTTAGGAAGCGTAATCCTCTTTCAATACACACGACCCCCCAATCTGAGATTGGGGTCCCCGCCCAATCTGAGATTGGGGTCCCCGCATCTTCTGATTACTGAAGCACCTAAACCGATTACTCCGGAGAGCACCAGAAATGTTGCTGGAAAAGAGGTGTCTACTTTTGGGAAAAAGGTACTTGCCCGCGTAGGGGATAGGGATGAAATCCCCCTCAATCCCCCTTTTGCAAAGGGGGAAAAAGGGGGATTAGCTCCTCAATCCGAGGAGGAAGTTTTGTCCGAAGAGGATGTTAATACCCTGTTGGAACAAGAAGAAAGCAGACTGAACCAGGGGTTTCTGGCAATGGTTGATTACAACTATATTTTGGAAAATCTTTCGGCAGAAGAGCAGGAAGATTTCCTTGAGGTTCTTAATGAAATCTAATACCAGACGTAATAAATAAGTAGTCATTCCTGCGGATTGTAAGCAGGAATCCAGTAGATTCCCGCTAAAGACATGCGGGAATGACAAAACATTAAATGCGTTTGTATCAAACGTAAAGGGGGTGAAGAAAGATGCGGAAAATAGCGATGGTACTGGTCGCAATGGTTGTGGTTTTGCCAAGACTGGCTTTCAGTCAGCCTTCCCAGAACCCGAAAGATGCCAAGTTCCAAGACCGGATGGCGACGATGCGGGCATATAAATTAGTGGAATATCTGGACCTTACAACCGAAGAAGCGGTCAAATTGGCGCCGGCGATGAAAGAACAGGAAAACATCCAGAAGGCTTACCGGGAAAAGAAGGAGAAAATGCTGGATACCCTTGCGGAACTCCTTGAAAAAGGGTCAGATTCGGCGGACTTAAAAAAAGCGATGGCAGAATTCCAGAAGTTAGACGCTGATTTCTCGGCTGCGACGCAGGAACAGACCAAGAAAGGTTTAGCGCTGCTTCCGGTGGAGAAACAAGCAAAGTATTATCTCTTTGAACGGTACTTTGCGAGCCAGATTCGTCAGTCCATCAATCAGAAGGGGAAACGTCAACAGCAGACGGGTGAACAGAACCAGCAATCGCAGCCTGAAAATATGCAACCAGAGTAGATATCTCCTCCTCTACCGTAAGATGAGTGGAATCAAGGTAAAGAGCGTCGGGGGCTTGACGCAGAGGAGCGACGGAGCGGGAACAATCAAGTTTGTCCCGCTCCGCCACCTCTTGGGATACTTTTTTTAAGGGTTCTTCCACGCCGGATTTCTGAAGGTCTTTCTGACGGCGGTTGGCTCGTTCTGTTAAGGAAGCATCAAGATATACTTTAAGGGTGGCTTGGGGAAAGACCACCGTAGTGATATCCCGGCCTTCAACCACAATATTTGCTTTTTCCGCGAATCCGCGTTGCAACGGCAGGATGGCGGTTCGGACTTTCGGGGAACGGGCGATATAAAAGGTGTTCCGGGTAACTTCCGGAGTACGAATCTGGAAGGTGACCTCTTCACCGTCCACAAAGACACGCAATCCTTCGGGTGATTCCTTTAAATCAAACCTGGTCTTTCCGGCCATTTCCGCCAGAACCTCTTCGTCGGTTAAGTCAAGATTCTCTTTCAAAGCCTTGTAGGTGAGCGAGCGGTAGAGCGCACCGGTATCTAAATAAAGGAAACCCAACCTTTTAGCCAACAGCCTGGCGACGGTGCTTTTACCCGCACCCGCGGGTCCGTCAATGGCAATTATATACCCCATCCTTAATTCGGGCAGGTAGAATCTATTCCAGTATCTCTTTCTCCTTGGCGGATAAGAGGCGGTCAATTTCCTTGGTCAGGTTGTCGGTCACCTTCTGGACTTCGGCGGTACCGTGGTGCAGGTCATCTTCGGGTATCTTCTTCTCTTTTTCCAATTTTTTCAGTTCTTCGTTATGACGGCGCCGGACTTCTCTGATTTCCACCCGGCCCTGTTCTGCCACCTTATGGGCAACCTTGATGACTTCTTTCCGGCGTTCCTCACTTAAAGGGGGGATGGGTAGTTTAATGCCGGTAGGGTCTGCGATGGGATTCAGACCCAAGTTGGATGCGAGGACCGCTTTACTTATTTCGCTGACAAGTGATTTGTCCCAGGGTTGAATTACGATCAGGTTGGTCTGCGGAGTGGTGATGGTGGCTACCTGGTTGAGCGGCAGACGGCTGTTATACGCGGAGACCATAACTCCGTCCAGAAGGCTGGCGCTTGCCCGGCCGGCTCTGAGAGCGGAGAACTCCTTCTTTACAAATTCCAGAACTTTCTGCATTTCTCCTTCCGCTTTTTTTATACTTTCCTTCATCATACTTAACCTCC
>CAZVUE010000085.1:0-5428 GCA_964630335.1 uncultured bacterium
ACGGTCGTTGTTTAATCTCCAATTACCTGGCAGGTACTCATAAAGAAGAAGACCTCTGGTTGAAGGGAGATGATTTTTACCGCAAGAATGGCATAGCCATTTTGTTGGGTAAGAAGGCGGCAGCGGTTAAACCTGACGACAGCCAGGTGGTACTGAATGATGGAACAAAATTGAAGTATGACCAGTTACTCATCGCTACCGGTGCCTCATCGGCTCCTTTAGGCATTGAAGGTGAGGACAAATACGGCGTCTTCGGTTTTCGTACCCTGAAGGATGCTAAAGGCATCTTGAAACTCCTCCCCAAGACCGACAGGGTTCTGGTTTTAGGAGGAGGATTAATCGGTTTAAAGGCTGCCTATGCCTTAAAGAAACGTGGTGTAGATGTAGAAGTTATCATCAAGTCTTCCCATGTCTTATCCCAGGTGGTGGATACCGATTCCGCGCAGATAGTAGGAAGATGGCTGGCGGAAAATGGTCTTAAGATAGGAACCGGTCTGGCACCAATAAAGATTTTAGGTGATAAAGAAGTCAGCGGCGTCCTGCTGGATAACGGAGAAAAGAAGGAATGCCGGATTGTCGTTATCGGAAAGGGCGTCAACTCCAACAAAGACATAGTGAAAGAGACCAAAATAAAGGCCCACTGGGGTATTTTTACCAACAGTTATCTTCAGACAAATGCCGACAATATCTATACCGCGGGTGACGTTGCGGAAACCAGAGATTTAATCAGCGGCGAATCTGTCACCGCGGCTCTCTGGACTTCCGCCGCAGAACAGGGCAGGATTGCCGGTCTGAATATGGCTGGCGAAAAGAGGCAATACCCCGGTTCCATCCCTGCCAACTCGGTTGATTTCTTCGGTCTGCCCATCATTTCAATGGGTCATGTCCGGGGAAAAAAGGAACCGGCTGAAGTAATTACCCGTTCCCGGCCGGACAGGTACCAATACAAAAAGATGTTTTTACGCGGGAATTGTCTGGTCGGTGCGGTCCTTATCGGGAACATTGACAATGCCGGCGTGTATCTGGCTCTAATCCGGAGGCAGGCGGACATCTCTTCGGTAAAAGACCTCCTTGTGGAAGACCGGTTTGATTACGCTAAGGTGAGCCACCTTTTAGAGCAGAAGAGCGGTTTTCGGGAAAGCATATCCATAAAAGGAGAATTAATCAGAACCTTTTAGGAAAGGGAAAGAATATGGCGTACAAGAGCATTGATAAGGCGGTACAGTCATTACTGAAAGAGGTTGGAACAAAGGTTGAAACTGTCTGGGACCGGTTAGAGAAGCAGGTTCCCCAGTGCGGGTTCGGCAAGCTGGGCATCTGCTGCAAGAACTGCGCCATGGGTCCCTGCCGGATTGACCCGTTCGGTGAGGGGGCGGACCGGGGCGTCTGCGGTGCGACCGCAGAGACGATTGCGGCCCGGAACTTCCTGCGGATGATTGCGGCCGGCGCGGCCGCCCATTCTGACCACGGCCGGGCGGTTGCGGAAATCTTTTTGGCGGTCGCCAACAATCAGGCACCCGGCTACCGGATTAAGGACGAAAAAAAATTGATGGATGTGGCAAAAGATTTTGAGGTGTTTACCGAAGGAAAGACCAAAGAAGAAATCGCGAGGGCTGTTGGTGAAAAAGCCCTGGCTCAGTTCGGTCAGCAGGAAGGGGAACTGCAGTTTATCAAGAAAGCGCCGGCAAAACGACAGGAAATCTGGCGGAAATTGGGTGTGGTGCCCCGGGGTATTGACCGGGAGATTACCGAGGTTATGCACCGGACCCATATGGGTGTAGACCAGGACTACCAGAACCTTTTACTCCAGGGAACCCGCTGTGCCCTGGGTGACGGCTGGGGCGGCTCCATGATTGCCACCCAACTGCAGGATATTCTTTTCGGCACGCCGGTTCCAATACGCGGTCAGGTGAACCTGGGTGTCCTGAAAGAAGACGAGGTCAACATAATAGTACACGGACACGAGCCGCTCCTCTCGGAGATGATTGTGGTGGCTGCCTCGGATAAAGAGATGCTGGAACTGGCCAAGGCAAAAGGCGCTAAGGGCATCAACATCGCGGGAATTTGTTGTACCGCTAATGAGATTTTGATGCGTCACGGAATTCCCATCGCGGGTAATTTCCTCCACCAGGAGTTGGCACTCCTGACCGGCCTGGTTGAGGTGATGGTGGTGGACGTTCAGTGTATAATGCAGTCGCTGCCGGTAGTTGCGGAATGTACTCATACCCAGATTGTAACCACCTCTCCAAAAGCCAAGATTCCCGGTGCGGTGCATATTCAGATGAACGAACATAACGCTCTGAAGTCAGCCAAAGAGATTGTCCGGAAAGCGGTTGAGAACTTTCCGAAGAGAACCAAAAATATCCACAAAGTAGAAGAAAAGATGGACCTCATTGCGGGATTCTCCGTAGAAACGGTTAACTATCTTCTGGGCGGCACCTTCCGGGGTTCTTACCGGCCCCTGAACGACAACATCATCAACGGCAGAATCCGCGGGATAGCCGGGGTGGTTGGCTGCAACAACCCCAAGGTACCCCACGATGAACACCACCTGTTGATGGTAAAGGAATTAATTAAGAACGACGTCATCGTTTTGCAGACCGGATGTTCGGCCATCGCCTGCGCCAAAGCCGGGCTTCTCCTGCCGGAGGCAGCCAAACAGTACGCGGGTCCCGGCCTGGCTGAAGTCTGCGAAACGGTTGGTATCCCGCCGGTTTTGCACCTGGGTTCCTGCGTGGATAACTCCCGGATTCTTCTGGCCGCCGCGGAAGTAATCAAAGAAGGGGGATTAGGCGAAGACTTTTCCGATTTGCCCGCCGCGGGTGCGGCGCCGGAGTGGATGAGCGAAAAGGCGATTTCCATCGGCCAGTACTTTGTGGCTTCCGGAGTATTTACCGTATTCGGGGCGACCTGGCCCACCTTCGGAAGTGAAAAACTGACCCAACTCCTTTTTGAAGGTTTTGAGGAAACCCTGAAAGGCAAATGGGCTTTTGAACCGGACCCGATAAAGACCGCCCATTTGATGATTGACCACATTGACAAGAAGCGAAAGGCTTTGGGAATAGACAAGGCGCGTGAAAGAGTCCTCTTTGATATGGCAAAGCGCCGGGAATTAGTAGGGGCTTGATTTATCAAGCCCGCATTCTTTAGCCGTTTCTGTAGGGCAAGGCTTTAGCCTTGCATAGTACAAGCAAACCTAAAGGTTTGCCCTACATTTTTAGGGGGAAAACAATATGTCCAGGATTATCTGTTCTGCCGGGATACGCGGGGCCCATAAGATAGTAAACCGGGCAAAAGAGAAGTGGAAGGGAGCAATTGACAAATTCGGCGTCAAGCAGGAGGTGGGGTTTCCCAACACCGGCTACTACCTGCCGGTAATCTACGGAATCTTAGGAATTCCGGTGAAGACGTTAGCAGATATGGAGCCGGTTTTGCAAAGATGTGCGGAATTACTGCCACCTTTCGTTGAGGAGAAGCACTGGCTGCCCTATCTTGCGCCGGCTCTGGACGCCGGCATGGCAACCTTCTTTGCGGAAGAAATTATTGAGGCAATCCGGTATTTGGAAGACCCCGGTTTTTACACCAGACAGGAAGAGCCCCTGGAAGGCAATATCTGGCTGGGTGCGGCCGACGATATTACTCTGCGCAAACGCGGCATTGAATTCGTCGACGGCAGCGCGCCGGGGTTTGCGGCAATTTTAGGTGCGGCTCCCAGCAAGGAGATTGCGGTAAAGATGGTACAGGAATTGCAGGAGAAGAACCTTTACGTCTTTATGGCCGGCGAATCCAACGGAAAGAAGTTTGCGGAGCAGTTGACCGAAGCCGGCATCCAGGTGGGCTGGCCCACCCGGTTAGTGCCCTTTGGTCCGGACGTCAGCGCTACCATCTTTGCGGCCGGGTTTGCCACCCGGGCCGCGCTGGCTTTTGGCGGCGTAAAGCCGGGCGATTATAAGAAACTGCTGCTCTACAATAAAGAGCGGATTTTTGCTTTTGCCATTCCTTTAGGGGAAGTAACGGAAGAGTGGTACGCCAACGCTTTGGGCGCGGTCAATTACGGATTCCCCATCATCGCTGATTCCGACATCCCCCAGATTCTGCCCACCGGAATCTGTACTTACGAACACGTGGTCTCCAACGTTCCGCACGACCAGATTATTTCCAAGGCGATTGAAGTGAGAGGTTTAAAGATAACCGTAACCAAGGTTCCGGTACCGGTTCCTTACGGTGCTGCCTTTGAAGGCGAACGGGTCCGGAAAGAGGACCTCCATACTGAGTTCCGGGGCGGAGTAAATGCGGTCTTAGAATGGACCACCTCAAAGCCGATGGAAGAGGTGGAAGACGGAAAGATAGAGGTAATCGGTCCGGATTTGGATAAGATGGATGTTGGCTCTCAAGGGCACCTCGCCATTGTGGCGGAAGTGGCCGGCCGGAAGATGCAGAAGGATTTTGAACCCATCCTGGAGAGGCAGATTCACCATCTCATCAATTACGCCCAGGGCGTAATGCACATCGGTCAGCGCGATACCGCCTGGATCCGCATCAGTAAGTCCGCTTTTGAAAAAGGGTTCCGGCTCTCCCATCTGGGTTCTATCATCCACGCCAAGTATCACAGCGATTTCGGAAAGATATTTGATAAGGTTCAGGTAAGACTCTATACCGAAGAGGCGAAAGTCAAAGAGATTCTCCATTTAGCCAAAGCGGTCTATGCGGAACGGGATGACCGGATTGAAGGGATGACCGACGAATCCGTAGATACTTACTACTCCTGCACCCTGTGCCAGAGTTTTGCGCCCCAGCATGTCTGCATGGTCAGTCCGGAGCGGACCGGCTTATGCGGTGCCTACAACTGGATGGACTGCAAGGCATCCTATGAGATTAACCCCACCGGTCCCAACCAGCCGGTTAAAAAGGGTGAAGTGATTGACCCCAAGTTCGGTCAGTGGAAAGGTGTCAACGATTTTGTCTACCAGGCTTCCCGGCAGAAGATTGACCACTACAATTTCTACAGCGTGGTCCATGACCCGATGACCACCTGCGGTTGTTGTGAGTGTATCTGCGTGGTCTTGCCGCTCTGCAACGGCGTGATGATTGTTAACCGGGAGTACCAGGGTATGACCCCCTGCGGGATGAAATTTACCACTCTTGCCGGTACGATCGGCGGCGGTCTTTCCACCTCGGGATTCGTGGGCCACTCAAAATATAACGTCTGCCAGCGTAAGTTCATCTCCGGTGACGGAGGATTCAAGAGAATCGTCTGGATGCCCAAAATATTGAAAGAAGAGATTGCCAGAAGGCTGCAAACCCGGGCGGAAGAGGTTGGTGTTCCCAGATTTGTGGAGATGGTCGCAGACGAAACGGTCGGCACCACCGAAGAAGAAATCCTCCCGTTCCTCCAGGAGAAGAACCACCCGGCCCTGAGCATGGAATC
>CAZVUE010000086.1:0-5411 GCA_964630335.1 uncultured bacterium
CTCTTGTTATTAACTATTATATTATTATACTCTCTTTCCCATCTGTTTGTCCAGCACTATTTAAAAATAATGCCCTAACCCTTTAAAACCCTGGGACATAAAAATAGCCCTGATTGACTTAATTAAGGACTATTTACTGTTATCCTCTCTCGTCGAGAGGTAATGATTGGGGTGGCTTAGGGGACGACGTTAGAATCTGCCTGGTAAACCTGCGGTCAGGTGTCCCACCCACCATACAATTTTGACTTGCCTCCAGCAAGGTGATAATATTTAGAAGATGTTTGAACATCATAAACAACCTTTACTTCCACAATCCGCGTTTCTGCGACGGTTGGCTCGTTATGCGGGCATTGCTTTCGCAATCGTATTTTGTTCTCTGGCAATAGGTGTCCTGGGTTATCATACCTTCGAAAACTTCTCCTGGATAGATTCTCTCGTTAATGCAGCTATGATTCTCGGTGGTATGGGACCGGTCAATGAATTACATACGACGGCGGGCAAGTTGTTTGCTGCATTCTATGCGCTTTTTTCCGGCTTGATGTTTCTGGTCATCATTGGAGTGATATTCGCCCCGATTATTCATCGGTTCCTTCATCACTTCCACGTACAACTCGATCCGGCCCCCCCCACCAGAAAATTCATCCCAATAAACTCCTAATTCCCCCCTACCCTGCTGTCACAATTAATTACTGATACCTAATTGAAATTCTTGACAAATATAAATTTCTAAGATATACTCTTTGGGCAAGACACAACGTTAGTGTTTTGGTTTAGAGATTGGACAACGACGTCCTTTTTAGCAATCTGCCGAGAAGGACGTTTTTTTATCCACTCAAACTCTTATGCCTACCAAAACCACCAGGGCTTATCTGGCATTAGAAGACGGTCTGGTGGTAGAAGGTATTGCTTTCGGAAAAGGAATAGAAACTACCGGGGAGTTAGTCTTTAATACCAGCATCACCGGCTACCAGGAAATCTTAACCGACCCCTCCTACCGCGGCCAGATTGTAATGATGACCTACCCTTTAATCGGCAACTACGGGATAAATAATGAAGATGTAGAGTCTTCCGGCATTCAGGTAGAAGGTTTTGTGGTCAGGGAAGTAGCCAGACTCTTCAGTAACTGGCGGGCGCAAAAATCCCTCAATGACTATCTTTGCGAAGCCAATATTTTAGGAATTGAAGAAGTTGATACCCGGATGCTGACTGTCCATGTCCGGGAGAAAGGAAGTATGAAGGCAGTTATCTCCACCATAGATTCTAATCCGGATACACTGGTTGCCAAAGCCCAGGCAGCATCTGGTGTAGTAGGTCAGAATTTAGTTGCCAGAGTGACCGCCCAAAAAGCTTACTGGTGGCACCGGGAAGGCTCCCGCAAGGCAGTCGTTTTAGATTGTGGGGTCAAGTACAGTATCCTGCGCAGATTAGCTCGGGTTGGCTTTCAGGTTATGGTAATGCCTGCAGAAACACCGTCTGAGGAGATAATAACCGAAAAACCTGATTGCCTGGTACTATCCAATGGGCCCGGGGACCCGGCGGCTCTCAATTCCATTGTCCGGGAGGTAGGGAAGATTCTGGGTCGTATCCCTATTTTAGGTATCTGTTTAGGACATCAGATTTTAGGTTTGGCATCAGGAGGAAAAACTTACAAACTGAAGTTTGGCCACCACGGCGCTAACCACCCGGTAAAGGATATATCTACCGGGAGAGTAATCATTACTGCCCAGAACCATGGGTTCTGTGTAGACCCGCAGACACTACCGGGTGAAGTTGAGACTACCCACATAAACCTGAACGATGGCAGTTTAGAGGGGATGGAGAGCAAAAAGAACCGTTTCTTCTCTATTCAGTTTCATCCGGAGGCTGGTCCGGGTCCAAACGATGCTCTGAACATCTTTGAGCGATTCCTTTAGAAATGGGTAAGAGAACTGACATCAGAAAAATTTTAATTATCGGCTCCGGTCCGATTGTCATCAGCCAGGCCTGTGAGTTTGACTATTCTGGTTCTCAAGCCTGTAAAGCCCTCAAAGAAGAAGGCTATCAGGTGGTTCTGGTCAACAGTAACCCGGCCACTATTATGACTGACCCGCAGATGGCTGACGCCACTTATGTTGAACCTCTCACCCCGGAAATTTTAGCCCGGGTTATTGAAAAAGAGCGACCGGATGCCCTTCTACCAACCCTGGGCGGACAGACCGGACTTAACCTGACAATGCAACTTGCGGAAAATAAGGTTCTGGATAAATTTCACGTAGAATGTATCGGAGCAACAGTAGAGGCTATCAACCGCGGAGAGGACCGAAAACTCTTTAAGGAAACAATGCGTAAGGCGGGAATTGACCTTCCAGAAAGCGGCTGGGCACACACCTTGAAAGAAACCCGGCAGATTGCCGACCGGATAGGATTTCCCTTAATCATCCGGCCAAGTTTTACTCTGGGTGGCACCGGCGGTGGAATAGCATATAACAAAGTAGAGTTTGAAACCATTGTAGAACGTGGTTTAACCCTTTCACCGGTCAGTGAAGTCCTGATTGAAGAATCCGTAATCGGCTGGAAGGAGTTTGAACTTGAGGTGATGCGCGACCGCAAAGACAATGTGGTCATAATCTGTTCTATAGAAAACCTTGACCCGATGGGGATTCATACCGGTGACAGTATTACGGTAGCCCCCATCCAGACCCTTACCGACCGGGAATACCAGAAGATGCGCGATGCTGCCATAACCTGTATCAGAGCCATTGGCGTGGATACCGGCGGCAGTAACATCCAGTTTGCCGTTAACCCCAGGGACGGACAGATGGTAATTATTGAGATGAACCCCAGGGTAAGCCGTTCTTCTGCTTTAGCTTCCAAAGCCACTGGTTTCCCGATAGCCAGGATTGCGGCTAAACTGGCGGTGGGTTATACCCTGGACGAAATACCAAACGATATTACGCAAAAGACTCCTGCCTCCTTTGAACCGACTATTGACTATTGTGTCGTCAAAATTCCCCGTTTTACCTTTGAAAAGTTTCCCTTCGCTGACTCAATCCTTACCACCTCAATGAAATCGGTGGGTGAAATAATGGCGATTGGCCGGACATTCAAAGAAGCGCTGGGAAAAGGTCTGCGTTCTCTGGAGATTAACCGCTTTGGTCCGGGTGCTGATAATAAGGAACCGGCCATTAGAGATAAGAAAGAACTGATTGAATACATAAGGCGGCCAACCGCAGACCGTATCTTTTATCTTTACACCGGGCTGAAGACTTTCCTTTCAATTGAAGAAGCTTATGAAACCACCGGTATTGACCCCTGGTTTCTCTCCAACCTTGCGGAAATTGTTGCTGAGGAAAAGAATCTTAAAGAAAGGTTTGTCCCGGAGATTAACAAATTTTTCCTGCCTGATGGGAAAAAAGAGACTGAAACTCTAAAGAATATCCTGGAAAAGGCAAAACGATTGGGATTCTCTGATTATCAATTAGCCTGTATCTCCGGCAAGAGAGAGGCAGAGATACGCAATTTGCGTCATACCCTGGGCTTGAGGCCTGCTTATAAATTAGTTGATACCTGTGCGGCGGAATTTGCTGCTGCCACCCCCTATTTTTACTCTACCTACGAAAGAGAGAATGAGGTGGCAGACAGACCCAAAAGCAATAAAGAAAAGGTAATCATCCTGGGTGCCGGACCCAACCGCATCGGTCAGGGAATTGAATTTGACTATGCCTGTGTCCACGCCTCCCTGGCGCTTCGCGAGGCTGGATACGAGAGCATTATGGTTAATTGTAATCCGGAGACCGTCTCTACTGATTACGACATCTCTGACCGCCTCTATTTTGAACCTCTCACCTTAGAAGATATCCTGGAGATAGTAGCCACAGAAAAACCAAAGGGAGTTATCGTCCAGTTAGGGGGACAGACCCCTTTAAATCTGGCTCTTGACTTAGAAGATAACGGTGTCCATATCCTGGGCACTAAACCAGAAAAGATTGACCAGGCAGAGGACCGGAAACTGTTCAAGATACTGCTTGACAAATTGGGTCTTAAACAACCACCCAGCGATACCGCCTCTTCCTTTGAAGAAGCTGCCGGCATCGCCAAAAGAATTGGCTATCCAATCCTGGTCCGACCTTCTTATGTTCTGGGCGGCAGGGCAATGGAAATAGTCTATAACGAAGAGCACCTCTCTGAGTACCTTAAGTACGCAGTGGCGGCATCTTCAGAACGGCCGGTTCTCATAGATAGATTTTTAGAGGATGCCACTGAGGTTGATGTGGACGCTATCTCTGACGGTAAGACTACTCTCCTGGCCGGGATAATGGAACATATTGAAGAGGCTGGCATCCATTCCGGGGATAGCGCCATGGTTTTGCCACCCCATTCCTTATCCTACAAAACTATTACTCAAATCCGAGAGGCAACTTACTCCCTGGCGACTGAACTTGAAGTCATTGGTTTAATGAATATTCAGTTTGCGGTAAAGGATGATGAACTCTATATCTTAGAGGTCAATCCTCGCGCCAGCCGTACCATTCCTTTTGTCAGCAAAACTATCGGCATTCCCCTGGCTAAATTAGCTACCCGGATAATGCTGGGCGAGAAGTTAGAAAAGATCGGGTTCGCCAAAGAAATCTGGCCTCCGTATACCGCAGTAAAAGAGTCGGTCTTCCCTTTTAACCGGTTTCTGGGAGTTGATGCTGTCTTAGGACCGGAGATGCGTTCCACTGGAGAGGTAATGGGTATTGATACGGAATTTGGCTTAGCCTATGCTAAAAGCCAGTTAGCAGCCGGCACGAAACTTCCGTTAAAAGGGAATGTCTTCATCAGTGTCAAAAATAAAGACAAGCCAGCGGCGGCTGCTATCGGCCGGAAATTGAAAAACTTAGGATTTGACATTCTGGCTACCCGCGGAACCGCATCTGCTCTGATTGCTGCTGCCGGCATACCGGTAAAAGAAGTCTTGAAAATCTCCGAAGGCCGTCCCAATATTATGGACTACGTTAAAAACGGAGAAGTTCAATTAATTATCAATACACCTTCCGGAGTAAAACCCAGGAAAGATACTGTCTCCATCCGAGCTGTAGCAGTAGCCCATAATATCCCTCTTATTACCACCATTCCTGGCGCCCAGGCTGCAGTCAGTGCCATCAGCAAACTGAGACAAGGCCATTTTTCTGTTACCAGTCTTCAAACTTATTATCACGCCTTAGCAAAAACAACCATCACTTGACACAAAATTTGACAAAACACAAATTCTTAAGGTATAATTATTACAAACATAGCGCACAAAGTTAGTGCGAACGGAGAATCCTTAACGCAGAATTCTCCTCTTCAACGTTAGAAAATCGGATAACGAAGTCCTTTTCGGCAACGATTGCCGAAGAGGACTTTTTTATTGCAGAACAAGGGCGTTCTTACCCATCGTCGGGGTATAA
>CAZVUE010000087.1:0-5408 GCA_964630335.1 uncultured bacterium
GATGACGAAAAGTGAAATCGAAAAGGTCGTCAAGGAAGTAGTGGTGGAACAGCTGGGTGTGGATGCCGGCGAAGTCACGGAAAACGCATCCTTCGTTGATGACCTGGGTGCGGATAGTCTGGACACGGTGGAACTGGTTATGGCATTCGAGGAAAAGTTTGGTCTGGAAATACCGGATGACGACGCGGAAAAAATTCGCACGGTCGGTGATGCGGTAACGTACATCGCTTCAAAAAAGGGATAGCCTGAATCTTAATTTTAGACCTCCCAGAGGTTTCTATCCAAAAAATTCCTCGGAAAATAATCCCCTCACCTTAATCCTCTCCCACCCTGGGACGGGTTCCCTTTCCATAGGATTGGAAAGGGGAGGGCAAGGGTGAGGGTTTGAAAAATAATGGATTCTCAACGTCGGGTGGTGATTACCGGTCTGGGACTGGTAACACCGGTGAGTTGCAACGTGGGTGACACCTGGAAAGCAATTGTTGCCGGGCAGAGTGGTATTGCTCCCATCACCGGGTTTGACCCGGCTTCCTTTGATTCCCGAATCGCGGGTGAAGTTAAAGGTTTCCTCACGCCGGACTTTCTGGATAAGAAAGAAAGCCGGCGCTTGGACCGGTTTGTTCAGTATGCTCTGGCTGCGGCGAAAGAGGCCGCGGATGATGCGGACCTGACACCGGAAACTCTTCCTTCCTGCCGGGCCGGCGTCATCATCGGTTCCGGAATCGGCGGTTTGCGGGTAATTGAAGCAGAACACAAAAATCTTCTGAACGCCGGGCCCGGCCGTATCTCTCCCTTTCTCATTCCGATGCTCATCCCGGACATCGCGGCTGGCCGGGTGGCGATGCTTTTCAGATTTAAGGGACCTAACTTTGCCACGGTCTCTGCCTGCGCCTCAGGTGCGCATGCGCTGGGCGTGGCACTGAGAGAAATCAGGGCCGGGAAGTCTGACCTGATGATTGCCGGCGGCACGGAATCCTGCATCACTCCGTTGGGATTAGGCGGTTTCTGCAGTATGAAGGCGCTCTCCACCCGAAACGACCAACCGCAGAGAGCCAGCCGGCCTTTTGAAAAAGACCGGGACGGATTTGTCATGGCAGAAGGCGCGGGCATCTTGATACTGGAAGAATTAGAGCACGCCCGGAGGCGAAACGCAAAAATTTATGCGGAGATGGCTGGTTACGGTGCCAGCGCTGACGCTTATCATATTACCGCTCCTGACCCGGAAGGGACCGGTATGGCGCTGGCGATGGAGTCTGCTTTACAGGATGCGGTCTTGAAACCAGAGGAGATTGATTATATCAACGCCCACGGTACTTCCACCAGATGGAACGACCTGGTGGAGACAAAAGCGATTAAAAAGGTCTTTGGTGTGAAAGCGAAAGAAATTCCCGTCAGTTCTACCAAGTCAATGACCGGACATATGTTAGGTGCATCCGGTGCAGTAGAATTAGCTTTCTGCTGTTTGGCGCTCCGGGACAATATTGTTCCACCGACCATCAACTACGAAACACCTGACCCGGACTGTGATTTAGATTATGTCCCTAATCAAAGCCGGTCCTTACCCTTACGGTCTGCGCTCTCCAACTCCTTTGGTTTTGGGGGCCACAACGCGGTCCTCGTTGTTAAAAAAATGTAGGGGCTTGATTTATCAAGCCCGCGGGTCGGATAAACCTGTCCCTGCATGCTTGAGGCAGGGATCCGACCCCTACATCAAATTATTTATTAGGAGAATTCTAATGGATTACCTTTTAACCGAAGAACAGAAGATGATTCAGGGTCTGTGCCGGAAAATAGGCGAAGAGAAGATTAAGCCGGTACGCAGCCACTACGATGAGACCGAAGAGTTTCCCTGGGAGATTGTGAAGGTCTTCGCGGAGAGCGACTTGATGGGTATCTTTATCCCTAACGAGTACGGTGGTTTAGGATACGGCCTTATGGAACTTTCTGTCGCCATTGAAGAACTTTCCCGGTTCTGCGGCGGCATTACTCTCTCTTTAGCCGGTACCGGATTGGGGACCTTCCCGATTCTCCTCTTCGGGAACGAAGAACAGAAGAAAAAGTACCTGCCCCGAATCGCCAAAGGTCAGTCTCTGGCCGCCTTTGCCCTGACCGAAGCCAACGCGGGCAGTGATGCGGCCGGCATTGAAACCACCGCAATAAAAGATGGTGACGGCTATGTCCTTAACGGAACCAAACAGTGGATTACCAACGGTGGTGAAGCGGAAATCTACACCGTAGTTGCGATGACCGATAAGGCACGGGGTGCCCGGGGCGCCAGTACCTTCATCGTAGAAAAGGATACGCCCGGCTTCACCTTTGGCAAAAAGGAGAAGAAGATGGGTATCCGGGCATCCGCTACCCGGGAACTGGTCTTTCAGGACTGCCGGGTTCCCAAAGAGAATCTCCTGGGAAAAGAAGGGCTGGGATTTATAGTCGCGATGAAGACATTTGATGCTTCCCGTCCCGGCGTAGCGGCCCAGGCTCTGGGAATTGCCCAGGGCGCCTTAGACGAAACCCTTCAGTATGTGCGTACCCGGGTTCAGTTCGGGAAGACCATCTCTTCCTTCCAGGCGGTTCAGCACATCCTGGCGGATATGGCGACCCAGATTGAAGTGGCACGGGCTTTGATTTACGCGGTCAGCCGGATGTACGATGCCGGCATAAAAGATATCTCAAAAGAATCCGCGATGTGTAAACTCTTTGCCTCGGAGGTAGCGATGAAGGTAACCATTGATGCGGTACAACTCTTCGGCGGATACGGATACATGAAGGAGTACCCGGTGGAAAAGATGATGCGGGACGCCAAGATTACCCAGATTTACGAAGGTACCAGCCAGATTCAGCGCAACGTCATCGGCCTGGAATTGATTAAAGAGTCTGCCGCCCACCACAAAAAACGACACACCGTGCCCTGACCCTCGAGCACGGGTCCCCAGAACATCCTTGACAGAAGGACAAAAATCTAGTATTATGTCCTTCTAAAAAGGACAAATGATAACGAAAGAAACCTTAAAAGAGGTCATCTTATCCAACCGGGAGTTCATTCTAAAGGATGTAGGCCACATCGTCCGGAGAGAAGCCTTTCCCTCTTTGGGAATACCGAATAAAATCGTGGTGCTGTACGGTGTAAGGCGCAGCGGTAAAACATTCGTTCTTTACGATCTATTCCGTAATTATGGAGATACTGCTCTATACGTAGATTTTGAGGATGAACGGCTCACCGGGTTTCAAACCGGTGACTTTGAAAACCTGAAGGAATCTTTTCTGGAATTGGACCCCTCGCTTCTTTCCAAAAACAAACTCTTCCTTTTGGACGAAATCCAGAATGTCCCGGGCTGGGAGAAATTCTGCCGGAGGATGGCAGAAAAAGAAAAAGTGAACGTGGTGGTGACCGGCTCTTCCTCCCGGATGATGCCCTATGAAATTCACACTTCCTTGAGAGGCAGAAGTTGGAGCACGGAAATCACCCCTTTCTCTTTTCGGGAGTATCTGAAAACTAAGAATATCAATATAGACAGGAACCTTATTTACACCTCCCGAAAGGTCATTTTGAAAAATCTCTTCTCCGAATATCTAAAATGGGGAGGATTTCCCGAAGCGGTATTTTCTGAAAGTCCGTTTGACCGAACCAAGATTCTCAAGGAGTATTTGTCCGCGATATTCTTCAGGGATTTAGTGGAACGGTATAAGATAGACAATATTACCTTATTGGAATCTCTGTTGGATAGATTGTTGA
Source organism: uncultured bacterium (assembly GCA_964630335.1). Taxonomy (GTDB): domain Bacteria; phylum Ratteibacteria; class UBA8468; order MWAK01; family MWAK01; genus CAZVUE01. The sequence goes on from CAZVUE010000087.1 coordinate 3,737, forward strand.
CCGGTTCTGCCCGCAAGTTTTCTCTCTCTTCTTTTTACAAACAGTACCAGGGAACGTTTCCCTTCTCAAAAGACAGTTTATTTAGTTACTACAAATGCTTTTTAAGAAGTATGCTCATCTTTGAGGTGAGAAAGTTTTCCGAGTCTTCCTACACAAGAATGAGGAATCCTGCCAAAATTTACCTGATAGACCAGGGAATGGCCAAAAGAGTGACCTCTGACGATTTAGGGTGGTTGTTAGAAAACGTGGTCTTCCTTGAATTGAGAAAAAGGAGTTCTGCTATCTGCTACTTTGAGGAAGAAAAAGAATGCGACTTTATAACCAAAGAAGAGGGCAGGTTTTCAGCCTACCAGGTTTCCTTTGAATTGAACGAAGAGAATAAAGAACGTGAAGCTGCCGGACTGGTTTCATGTTGTAAACGTTTGCGTTTGAAGAATGGCACCATTCTTACCTATGACCAAGAAGAAGAACTGCGCAGACAGGGAATGAAAATAACCGTGATTCCCGTCTGGAAGTGGTTACTTCTCTAAGGGGTTACAACCCCTACCTTCTCTTCATCTTCATAATGAGGTTGGATAAGTTTCTGGCAGAAAAACACAGCGCGTCCCGCCAGTATATCCAGAAGTTAATTAAAGAAGGCCGGGTATTGTCTGACGGAACCCCGGCTCAAAAGGACCAGCGCATCACCCCGAACGCCGTAATCACTATTGACTGGCCATCCTTAGTCTCCCCAAACGTTGAACCCGAAAATATCCCTTTGGAAATTCTTTATCAGGATGAAGACCTGGCGGTAATTAACAAACCCGCCGGTCTGGTTACCCATCCTTACGGCCGGATAACCTCAGGAACCCTGGTAAACGCCTTGCTTTATCATCTGAAAGACCTTTCCGGAATAGGCGGCGTCCAGCGGCCCGGCATCGTCCATCGCTTAGACAAAGAGACCAGCGGACTGATGGTGGTCGCCAAAAACGATTTCAGCCACCGGTTCTTGAGTGAGGAATTCCGCGGACATCGGGTAACCAAACGTTATCTGGCATTTGTCCAGGGAGTCATTCCCTGGTCCGAACAGGAAGTAGTCATTCCCATCAGGCACAGAGAAGACGATTGGACGGCCATGACCTTTGGCTTCCGGAAAGGCAGGGAAAGCCAGACCATGGTCAGGGTCAAAAGGACCTTTCCGTCTGCCTCGCTGGTAGAAGTCTATCCGAAGACCGGCCGGACTCACCAGGTCAGGGTGGTAATGGATTTTTTAGGGTTTCCCTTAATCGGGGATAAACGTTACGGAGGAAAAAACCCTTTTGAGTGTCTGATTGCCCGCCAGGCATTACATGCCGCCAGCCTGTCTTTTCGTCACCCGGCTACCGGCCAGACCCTCTCTTTTTCAATTCCACTGCCGCCGGATTTAGAAAAACTCCGGCAGGATTTGACTATTTTAAAAATTTGAGTTATAATGAAAGTTTGCTCATTAATAAAATACTTTGTGGATTCCCGCTTAAGGCATGCGGGAATGACGGGGAAATATTGTGCCCATGTAGCTCAGGCGGAAGAGCACATGCATGGTAAGCATGAGGTCACCGGTTCGATTCCGGTCGTGGGCTCAGGAAATTGATATTTTACGGAGGATATTATGGCGAAGGAGAAATTTGATCGCGGTGGAAAGCCGCACGTGAAC
>CAZVUE010000088.1:0-5371 GCA_964630335.1 uncultured bacterium
GAAATATCCCCTGAAATTTATCGTTTCCGGGTCCGCAGCCTCTTTAATAAAAAAAGGCGCCGAGTCTCTGGCCGGTAGAACCGTGGAGGAAATTATTACCCCATTTACTTTTTATGAATATCTCAATTACCGTCTACGCAACCCGGAAATTCAACGGATAATTGACAATTACCGACAGCAATCTGTTTTTTCACGGATGCCTTCCAAGAATGAACTTATCCCCTATGAAGCCCAAATCAAAATCATCTGGGAAGAATATTTAAAGAAAGGGGGGTTTCCGCACCTTTTCGGAATAGAGGAAGAAATTATCTGGAAAAAACTCCTCCAGGAGGATGTAATTGAAAAGGTTATCTATCGTGACCTGATCGAACTGTTCGGCGTGGAAAAACCCAGAACCTTAGAGAAACTTTTCCTGTATCTGGCTAACCACTCCTCGGAGATTTTAAATATTTCCAACCTGGCTAATTCCTTAAAGATGAGCCGTCAGTATACAGAAAAGTACTTAGACTACCTCAAACATGCTTGTCTTGCTTTTACGGTAGAAGCATACGGCCGTAGTATTGAAAAACGGATTAGAAAAGGAGAAAAGACTTATCTGGTTGACCCGGGACTTTTACAACTGGCTGGGACCGTTGAGATAGGAAAAATCTGTGAAACTGTAATCAGTCAGCACCTCTTTAGTGGCGGTGCTAAAATTTACTGGTGGCACAACAAATATGAGGTAGACTTGGTCCTGGTACAACAAGAGAATATTTTCCCCATTGAAGTAAAGTATCGGGAAAGCATCAGGCCGGAAGATTTAAAAGGAGTGATAAAGTTTTTAGAGGCTTATCAACAAAGTAGAGGGTTCCTCATCACGAAAGACATTTTAGAAGAAAAGACCCTGCAGGGAAAGAATATTTTTTGTATTCCAGCCTGGTTCTTTACCCTTTTAGTCTGATAAGATTTTCCCCGGGTCAGGCTAAGGGGTTGTCAACCCCTAAATGGCGGGTCAAAACTTCCAGTATCTGGGAGGGTGGTACCAATTCGCCCTGGGAAGCGGAACGTTTCTTGAAATCTACCTTGCCTTCCTTCAGATTCTTGCCCACGGTGACCCGAAAAGGAATACCGATTAGGTCTGCGTCTTTGAACTTTTCGCCGGGGCTCTTGTCCCGGTCGTCCAGTAAAACTGAAATCCCTTTGTCCAGCGTCTGATTATAAATCCGGTCCGATGCCTCTTTTATTTGCGGGTCCTGGTAATTTACCGGCAGGATATGAAGGGTAAAAGGCGCCACGGAAAGGGGCCAGATGATACCGTTGGCATCATAGTTATTCTCAATAACCGCAGAAATTAAGCGGGAGACACCGATACCGTAACAGCCCATCACGTAAGGTTTCTGTTTGCCTCCCTCGTCCAGAAAGTATCCTTTCATCTTCTCGCTGTAAGAGGTACCCAACTTAAAGATATGACCCACCTCCAATTCCGGGCACTCGCCTTCTACCACAAACTCCTCGGAGAACTTTCCGCCCATCGCACCGCTGTCCGCCCGGTCTATCCGGTAACGCAGACCCAACCTGGTAAATATTTTGTGGTAGGCGGATAACATTTTCTGGTAACTTACTTCCAAGCCAGCCTCGTTTATGTCAAAACTGTAGGCATCCTTCATCAGAAACTCCCGGCAGCGTACCAGGCCGTACCGGGGCCGCATCTCGTCCCGGAACTTGGTCTGAATCTGGTAAAGGGTCACCGGTAACTGTTTGTAAGAGGTAACCTCCCGGCGGACCACTTCCAAGATTATCTCTTCGTGGGTCGGTCCCAGGACCAGTTCCCTATCATGCCGGTCCTTAAACATAAAGGAAACGATGTCCTGCCCCAAAAGTTTGTACCGGTCGGACTCTTTCCAGAGGCTGGTGGGCTGAAGCGCCGGCATCAAAAGTTCTATTGCACCGGCAGAATTCATCTCCTCCCGGATAACGTTCTCAATGTTGGCCAGGACCGCAAAACCGAAAGGCAGGTAAGTGTAGATACCGCTGGCTAACTGGCGCACCAGTCCGGCCTGGAGACTGAGGCGCAGGCTGGGCGTATCCTCTCCCTCAACCGAAGCCTCTTTTAGGGTCGGCAAAAAATACTGACTCCACCTCATATCCAGGAACGTTCGCGCATTGCGGATACTAACTCCGAGACCGAAAGGAGGTAGGCACCCTCCCGAAAATTGGTCTTATGTTCTTTCGTCAATCCTTGAATTTGCTGAAAGGTCTTCTCCATCTTTCCGTCAATAAAATCATAGACTTCCTCCGCGGAAGTCTGGTTACCGCTCTTGGCGTTACGCCACTCCACGTAAGAAGCAACCACTCCGCCGCTGTTAGCCAGAATGTCCGATACCACCGGTACCTTCCTCTGGTTCAGAATTTCATCTCCCTTCGGTGTGGTGGGACCGTTGGCTGCCTCAATAACCAGCCGGGCAGAAATGTCTTTGGCGTTCTTCTCCGTAATAACGTCTTCCACCGCAGCCGGAATGAGTATGTCCACCGGCAGGGTAAGGAGTGACGGGTTATCAATCCTCTGGAGTTTGTCCGACGGATAGGCTGAGAGTAATCTTCCCCTGGAAACAAAATCAAAAATCTCCGGAACAGGCAAACCTTCTTTGGCATACAATCCTCCGGAGATATCGCTGATGGCGATAATTTTGGCGCCTTTACGGTAAAGAAATTCTGCGGTGTAACTCCCAACGTTGCCGCAACCCTGAATCGCGACGGTCGCATCCTTAACCTCTTTTCCCAAAACCGCCTGGCAGGCAAGACCGGCGATTGTGGAAACTCCCCTTCCGGTGGCTTCCCGGCGCCCCGGCAAACCTCCCAACCGGGGTGGTTTTCCGGTAACTGATTCCGGCCGGTGGGTCTCTCCGTAAATGATAGCCATATCCAAAGGGGTTGAGCCCAAGTCCGGCGCCGGGACATAAGCACCGGAGAGCAGGTCTGCCATAATCATATGGACGTATTCTTTGATAAGAGCCATCCGCTCAAAATCCGGGATACTCTTGGGGTCAAAGGCGATAGCCGACTTCCCGCCGCCGAACGGGATACCCATCAGGGCACACTTGTAGGTCATCAGTTCCGCTAAGGTTTTGGTTTCCTCCAAGGTTACGTTGGAAGCAAACCGTACCCCACCTTTTGCCGGACCCATAACCACGTTGTGGTAAACGACATAACCGTTATAGATAAGTACCTTGTTTGGTCCTAACTTAATGTTGATAGAAAGGGTGGTCGCTTTCTCCGGGGTGGTGAGCAGAACCTTAGCCGCCTTGGGTATCTCAATAACCTTTTCCAACCTTCCAAAATCTACCATCGCGCTCCTTTCGCAAAATAAATTCCCGCAGACATTTTACCACACAACCCCACCCGGATGGTAGACCCCGAATCCTGCCTTTAAATACAGTCCAGTGGCCAGAGGAATAAGTTGAAGGGCGAACCGGAAAGGGTGCCAAAGAGCGCTTCTACCCGGGCTGGTTCCGGTAAAGATTTGAGCGCGGCAAGGTCCGGTTTAGCAGTACCGCCGGTTTGGAGAAGGAAAACAGAGACGGTCTTCTCTAAATCTAAAATTTTCAGCATCCAGGTTGAAACCACACTCCAGTCTGAGGCAGACTGAAAGATAGGTTCAGGAACCGCGGACCTTCCCGGAAAAAATAAGGTTAGCGGAGTATCGCCAAACCGTTCCATTACGTATCTGGTAATCCCTAAAATGGTTAAAGCGTTACCGCCAAATTCCACCACCCCTTCCCGGCCGCATTCGCCGGAGAGAGCCAGATACCCGAAGTCCTGACCTTCACCACTGCAAAAGAGGAGTAAACCTGGTTTCTGGTAGATAAGGCGGTACTCTTCCTCAATTCTCTTTCTCCGGTAGGGATGCTGTTCATAAGCAATGATTACTTGACGCAAGAGGTCTGGTTCACCAAAATAACGCCGGGGGAAGACTGGTTTTATACCTGATTTTTCCAGCCCGCGGCGGCTAACGGTAAGTCGTAAAGTCTTGCCGGCGTTCTCGTAACCAAAGTTCCGGTAGCGGTGCCGGTCGCCGCCTAAGACGGAAATCGGGAAATCTTCCTCCTTCATCTTTTCAATGGCATGGTTCATCAGTTGGCTCATATAGCCTTTGCCCCTTATTGAAGGAGAGGTGGCGACACCCCCGATACCACCCACCTTCACCCTGGACTTACCCAGAATTAAGTCCAAGGGAAACACCCGTACTAAACTGGCGATACAATCGCCTTCCCGGATTAAGTAGGTGTGCTGGAAATCGGTCGTCTCCTTCCGCCAGACCGCAGGATAGGTAGTAGGAAAGGAGTTATGCGTATGACCATAGGCATCTTCTAACAATCTTTGTATCTCTTCATAATCTTCCGGTCTTGCCTGGCTTATCTTTTCCATATTGCGCCTTACCTTCAATTTTACCAGAACTAAATCTCAAAAACAACCCTATCGGCGGAGGCGTTGGAAGGATTGCCAGAGACTGCTGACACTCTGGTAACGTTTAGGATAATCAATCTTGACCGGCTCAACCTCTACCTTTTTTCCTTTCACCTTAACCATCAGAAAGTGGTAATAGCCGCCGCTCTCCTCAGAAAAGTTCAGTAGCAGTCCCCCCCCGCCGCCGCTGATATACTCGGTCAAACCACCCCGGCGGTTGATTCCAAAACGGTGTTCGTGACCCACAAAGAGGTACTTAACCTTGTACCGCTTCAAAATCTTCCCTAATTTCCAGCCGTCCCGGAGGTCACAGGGATGGAGCACGCCCCGGTAAAGGGGCCGGTGGAGAAAAACAAAAAAGAGTTCAGCGTTACTATGAACTTTCAGGTCCTCTTCCAGCCAGTTAATCTGCTCCTGACCCAAACTGCTGTGCATACCCGGTACCTTCTCACTACAGAGGACAATAAAGTGGCAACCCCTGTGGTCAAAAGAATAGTAGAGATTCGGCGATATCATCGCCTCATAGACCGGAAACGTCTCTTTTCCCGGCAGGTCATGATTGCCAGCCACCTCATAGATAGGAATACTCAGCCTGGCTTTCTTTTCCTGATAGACAGAGAACTGTTTTTCCTGAAGTATTGGGTCAGCAATTCCCGCAACTTTGTCGCCTAAGTGAACCGCAAAATCAGGCTTAAGATTATTTATCTTTTCAATAATTAAGTCAAAGACCGGCGAGACCGGCTCGGCTAAACTCGCTCCCTGGGTATCACCCACCACCGCAAAAGACCATTCCTCCGCTACCTCTGCTCCGGCAGATACTGATTTACTGAGGAGGAAACAGGTTAAGAATAGAAACCAGCCTTTTTTAAACATATAAGCCGTTGCCCAAATTAAAAATTCCTTGATTTTACAAGGGTCTTGACCCTGC
>CAZVUE010000089.1:0-5025 GCA_964630335.1 uncultured bacterium
TTGCTTTCTGAGACCGGGTCCGGCGTTCACTGTCCGGACAAAGAAACGGTTAAAAAATGTTTGCTCGGTTGGTACCAGGAATGGAAAAAGACAGGCCGGGTAATTTACCAGGGAAGAAGAGAATCAATTATGAAATACAGTCACAGAGCGATGGCGCAGAAGTTTGCGCGAATATTGAATTCGGCAAAATGAAGATAAATATTCTTACCACCGCAGGTAGATTGCCTTCCGGTACCCACCGGATGCTCTTTGAATATGCCAATCATTTAATCCGGCGGTCCCATCAGGTCACGCTGATAAAGCCATTAGGTGAAAATCCGTGGCGGGCGCCAAAGAGGCTCCGGGAGAGAATTTACCGGCAGAGTAAGAAAGCGTTAAAGCGATTGGCGCACCGGATTTCCGGACCGGAGGTTAGAGATTACAGAGTTCCCTGGTTCCAGTTGCAGGCGGAGTTTATTATCGTACCGTCTCTGGCGGAAAAGTATTTGCCGGATGCGGATATTCTCTTATTCAGTATGCCCGTGCCGGTTTCCGTTCTTACCAGAATTCCTGACCGGAAAGGTCGTAAGATAATGCGTGTTAGTGACGTATCCTCCAGCAGTTCTTTTATTGCCCATCTGCCGGTGGAGCTCCCTTTGATAGCCATATCTTCTCTGGACAAAAGTTTGCTGTCGGAAAGATTTCCCGAAAGAATGATTTTTACTTGTGTCAACGGAGTGAATACAAAATTTTTTTCCAATCCGGACAGAATCTTTAAACCGGCGGAGGTTATCGGCATGCTCTTCCGCCAGGGAAGGCGGACCTACCGGGGCATGGATGACGGGGTGACCGCTTTACAGTTAATACACCGGAAGTACCCGTACCTCAAATTCCGGGCGGCCGGCTTTCGGAGAGAAGAATGGTTGCCGGACTTTATTGAATTCTGGAACGTTTCTTATCCTCATTTCTATCCACGCTTATTCCGGGAAGAATGGTTGCCGGACGTGGATTTTATTGAATTCTGGAACGAGTATGAACAGAAGAGGCTGGTTGATTTTTATTGTTCGTTAGATATTTGTATCTTTCCCAGCCGGATTGAATCCTGTCCCAACCCGCCGATGGAAGCGCTTGCCTGCAAGTGTGCTCTCGTTGCCACGAAAGTGGGCGGAATGACCGACTTTACGGTTCCTGGTAAAACCGCTCTGGTTGTACCTCCGGGAAGACCGGAATTACTTGCGGAAAAGGTTATAACTCTGATAGAAAATCCCCAGATGTTAAAAGAGATTGCTTTGGCCGGTTATCAGAAAGTTCAGGATTTTACGGTGGAAAAGCAGACGGCGGGTTTAGAAGGAATTCTTCAGAATCTCCTCTAATTTTTCAGTTTGGTTTTCGTAAGAGAATTCTTTTATCTTTTCGTAGCCGGCGATACTCAATTCCTTCAGTTTTTCCGAGTTTTCAACCAGAGAAGCAAGGTTCCGGGCAAGCGCCGCTACGTCACCAACCGGAGAAGAGAGTGCGGTTTTGCCAGGAATAGTAAAATCGGAAATACCGGCAACATCCGTGGTCACCAGACCGCATTTGCAGGCCAGGGCCTCCATCGGCGTAAGAGGGCAGGCATCCAGCCGGCTCGGATAAAGGAAAATGTCCAGGGAACGATAGAATCTCACAAGGTTTTCCTGATTAATTCCATCCCAGAATTCAATATAGGAGGGCAGCCATTTTTCACGTCTCTCGCCAGCCATTCTCAGTTTCAAATAAGGGAATTTTCTGTGCACCAGATCAAACGCCCTGATTCCGTCCTCGATGCCCTTGTGAACCGGCCTTTTTTGATAGAATATCATTCCCACCGTTACTGCGGGCCGAAATACTTTTGCCGGGTTTGAAAATTTATTCAAATTCACACCATTGACGAGCAGCGCGATTTCTCTATGGGGAAGTTTAGTTTTCAAAATTCTTTCGTTTGAACTTGAAATTGCCGCCAAAAGAAACGCTTCGGGTGGATCTGGAATGAGGGTTTGGACGTATTGCGGAGACTGCACCAAAAATACCGGCTTGCCCTTTTTTTGGGACAGACCGGATATTGGACCTATGAAACCCGGAGAACTGAATATGAGAAAATCGGCGTCGGACAAGTAAAAGTCGGAAACGTAAGGAATGGTTAAAAAAGGAAAATTCGCTTCAAACCAGGCGACGGAATAGTTACGAATCTTTGGTCCGGTAATAAAATAGAACCCTTTGCGGAAAGATAAATTCAGTCTCCGGGTTAACCTGCCGTCTTCACCAAAATGGCGGAGGAAAGGTTTAACCACCGCCACTTGATGTCCTCTTGTGACCAGGGTATAAGCGTATTCTAACAATACCCTTGTCTGGCCGCTCACCTTTTTTCCCGCAGTGGCAATGATAGAGATTCGCATTTTCAATGACTTTGACCAAATACGGCTTTTTGGTGTATTATATCATAATTATGGACCTGATAGCAGAATTGGCGGAGAAAGTAAAGAAGAATCCGAAGCGGATTGTCTTTCCGGAGGGGGATAATCCGGAGATTCAATCTGCCGTAAATAACCTGGCAAAAGACAGAGTGGTAAAGCCGATAGTTCTGGTGAAAACATCCGGTTCTTTTTCGTTTGCCGAAGGGGTTTCTGTTTTGGAACCGGAAAAGGAACAAGAGCGGCTGAAAAAGTTCAGTGAGGGTTATGCCCGGAAACATCAGACCAGTCCGAAAGTGGCGGAAAAACTTTGCCGCAGGAATATCTTTTTTGGCGCGATGATGGTGGCAGAAGGAGAAGCGGACGGAATGGTGGCAGGAATAGATTCGGCTACTGCCATCGTTCTGCAGAGCGCCGCTCTGGCGGTTGGTTTGGCGCCGCAGTCTTCTATTCCGAGCAGTTTCTTTGTTATGCATTTCGGCGAACTCTTTGGCGAAAAGGATAAGGTTTTAATCTACGCTGATTGTGCCGCTACCATTGAACCGGACAGTCAACAATTGGCTGAGATTGGAGTGACCACCGCCCGTAACAGCCAGAGGCTTTTAGGATTTGAGCCAAGGGTTGCCTTTCTTTCCTTTTCCACCAAAGGAAGTGCTAATCATACCCGCACCGAAAAAGTCGTTAAGGCAGTGGAAATTGCCCGAAGTATGGCACCGGAGATAATGTTTGACGGAGAATTACAGGCGGATGCAGCGCTGATTCCTCGCGTGGCGAACAAAAAGGCGCCTGACAGTCCGGTGGCTGGCAAGGCTAACGTTTTAGTCTTTCCGGACCTGGATAGCGGAAATATTGCCTACAAGTTAACTCAGTACCTGGCCGGGGCGTCTGCCTACGGTCCAATTATTCAAGGTTTCCGCCGGCCGGTCAATGACCTTTCCCGGGGTGCTAAAGCGAAGGATATTTACGGAGTGGCGATAATTACCGCGCTATTGGCATAACGTGCCCTTTCCAATCCTATGGAAAGGGGACCCGTATTCCCGTATGTGGTTAACGGGAATCTACACCTAATAGATGTTTGGATTCCCGCTTACTATCCGCGGGAATGACAGGAAATGGAGGAAGGCGATGAAGGTTTTGATTTTTGAGGATGAAAAGGCTAAACATCTCTATCCGCTTACCTACCTGAGACCGGTCTGGGAATTACGATGTGGAATCAGCACTTTACTTGACAAATTCAAGAGGACATTTTCAGATGATGAGTTATATTTCTGGACCCGCCCGGAGATTGTTCCGCTCTTAAAACGTAAATACGGAAAACCGGTAAATGAGATAAAAATCTTGATGGGTAAAGAGGGACTTATACTTGTCAATGGCCGGTGGCTTTTGGGGACGGATGGATTTGCGATTCCTGCGAAAGAAGAACAGGGAGTATGCGGGGAGACGGTTCTTTATGGTTATCTCGCATCCGAAAAGATTCAGTCTGACGATAACCTGGAATCTCTTTTAGATAAAGTAGCCTCTCTTCCCAAAAAGGAAGTACCGGCAAAACTGATAAATTATCCCTGGGACCTGGTAAAGTATAATAGCGAAACGATAAAAGAAGAATTTAAATCTCTGGGCAGGAAAGGGATAGAAGGCAAGATGGCGCCGGAGAGCGTCATCTATGGTTCGAAAGAAGAGGTCTGGGTGGCTTCCGGTGCTGAGGTTCACCCTATGGTGGTGTTGGATACCCATGGAGGGCCGGTAATCATTGCGGAAGGAACGAAGGTCTTTCCCTTTACCCGGATAGAGGGACCTTCCTATATCGGGCCTGACTGCCAGATAGTGGGAGGCAAGATTCGGGAGGGTTGCAGTTTTGGACCAGGATGCCGGGTTGGTGGAGAGGTGGAGGAGAGTATCATCCAGGGACATTCCAACAAATACCATGATGGTTTCTTGGGACACGCCTATGTTGGTGAGTGGGTAAATTTGGGAGCGCTTACCACCAACAGCGATTTGAAGAACAACTATTCCACGGTGACAGTTTATGGCAACGGAACGTTACAGGACACCGGAGAGATGAAAATAGGCGCTTTCATTGGTGACCATACCAAAACCAGTATCGGAACCATTTTGAATACCGGGACCGTAATCGGAATAATGTGTAACGTGGTGGGCGTTGGTCATTTATTACCGAAATATCTGCCTTCTTTTGCCTGGTTCCTGGAGGGTAAAGTGATGAAAGGTTTTGGTCTGCAGAGCCAGATTGAGACTGCGATAACCGCAATGTCCCGCAGGAAAGTTTACCTGTTGCCGGAAGAAAAAGATTTAATCGCCTATGTTTATGAGACGACCAAGGGAGAGCGGTTAGAGGCAGTCCGTAAATCACGGGGTTAGGCAACCCTTTAGGAGTGAAAAATGGATAACGTTACGGAAAGAGTCAAGGCGGTGGTGGTACGGCAACTCAAGGTTGATCCGGCAAAGGTTACCGAGGAGTCAGATTTTGTTAAGAACCTGGGAGCCGAAAGCATTCAGAGTTTGGAACTGATTGCTGCTTTTGAGGAAGAGTTTGACATCGAAATGGACGAAGAAGCCTCTTTGCAGGTGAAGACCGTCGGGAACGCGGTGAAGTTCATCA
>CAZVUE010000090.1:0-1133 GCA_964630335.1 uncultured bacterium
ATTTTGGCGGACGGTTTGTGCCGGAGACCCTGATGCCGGCACTCCAGGAATTAGAATCCGCCTACCTGACAATCGGTCAGAGCCAGCGGTTTAAGAAGCGGCTCTCTTACCTTCTGGCTAACTACGCCGGCCGGCCCACCCCACTCTACTTTGCGGAAAACCTCTCGCCTGCATTAGGATTTAAACTCTACCTGAAACGGGAAGACCTGCTCCATTCCGGTGCGCACAAGATAAACAATACCTTAGGTCAGGCGCTCTTAGCCAAGATGATGGGCAAGACCAGAATCGTGGCTGAGACCGGTGCGGGTCAGCACGGTGTCGCCACCGCCCTTGCCTGCGCACTTCTTAACCTGGAATGCGTGGTCTATATGGGCAAGGTAGACGTGGAACGCCAGAAACCGAACGTCTACCGGATGAAACTCTTCGGCGCTACGGTGGTACCGGTGGAATCCGGCAGCCAAACCCTGAAGGACGCTATCAACGAGGCGATGCGCGACTGGGTTACCAATGTCCGGAACACCCATTACCTTTTAGGCTCGGTGGTGGGACCCCATCCCTTTCCTAACATCGTCCGCGATTTTCAGTCGGTCATTGGCGAGGAGACCAGAAGACAGATTTTAAAAGCCGAAGACCGCCTGCCGGATATTTTGTGCGCTTGCGTAGGCGGAGGCAGTAACAGCTTAGGGCTGTTTTATCCTTTTTACCAGGATAAGGTAGACTTCATCGGCGTTGAGGCCGCTGGCTTGGGAATAAAGAGCGGGCATCATTCCGTAACCCTGGGCGCCGGTAAACCCGGGGTGCTCCACGGCAGTTACAGTTACCTCCTTCAGGACAAGGACGGCCAGGTCAAGATTGCCCATTCCGTCGCCGCAGGATTAGACTACCCCGGTGTGGGTCCGGAACATAGTTTCTACAAAGACAGCAGCCGGGCAAAGTACGTCTCGGTCACGGATAAAGAAGCGCTCTCTGCCTTCCACCTTCTCTCGGAAAAGGAGGGTATCATCCCGGCTTTAGAGCCAGCCCACGCCTTAGCCTATTTAGTAAAAACAAAGAAAGATTTCCGGCGGAAATTAGTGGTTCTCTGCCTGTCGGGCCGGGGCGACAAAGACCTGGAAGAAGTAATCCGGGTGGAA
>CAZVUE010000090.1:1233-5017 GCA_964630335.1 uncultured bacterium
TATCCCAACCTCTCCGCAACCAGAAGGTTAGTGCCGGAATTAGAACGGGCCGGTGCGGATATCATAGAATTAGGCGTGCCCTTCTCCGACCCCATCGCGGATGGCGTCACAATCCAGAAGACCAGCGCAGCCGCCCTGGCGCAGGGAACGACTCTGACCAAAATTTTAGAGACCGTGTCTCAAATCAGAAAAGAGAGCCGGATACCCCTTGTCCTGATGGGTTACTACAACCCGGTTTTAGCCTACGGGTTAACCAGGTTCGTTAAGGATTGCCAGAGGGTCGGCGTGGACGGTTTAATTATTCCGGATTTACCGCCGGATGAAGCAGAACCCCTGCTCCGGCTAACCGAAAAATCGGATATTGGCGTTATCTTTCTCTTAGCGCCGACCAGCACCACCAAAAGGATTAAATTGGTCAGCCGGAAGAGTTATCCTTTTATCTATTACGTCTCGGTTACCGGCGTGACCGGTGCCCGGAAATCATTACCCACCGACATCAGTAAAAGGATTTCTCACATCCGGCGCTATACCAAAAAACCGGTCTGTCTGGGTTTTGGCGTGAGCAACCCGGAACAGGCAAGGACAGTACTTCCCTTTGTTGACGGCATCATCGTGGGCAGTGCGCTCCTTGCCTGCATAGAAAAAGCCGGGGAGGATTACTTGTCCGCAGCCAAAAAGTTTGTCTCCGGCTTGTCCAAAGTGTGTCACAAATGACATCGTGGTATGTCAATCGTTAAGATTAAATTCTGCGGACTCCGGATTCCGGAAGAAGTCAGGTGGGCAGAAGAATTAAAAGCGGACTTTATCGGGTTCAACCTCTATCCTCAAAGTCCGCGTTACGCCCCCCCGGACCAACTGAAAGAACTGGTTAAAGAAGCCCAATCCTGTCAAAAAGTGGCTCTCTTTGTCAACAGCGAACCGGACGAAATTGTCCGGCTTGTAAAAGATGCAGGTCTGGACCTGGTCCAGTTGCACGGCGACGAATCCCCGGAATTCTGCCAGGAAATAAAAACAAAAACCGGAAAACCAATCATAAAGGCATTCAGGCTTGCGACAGCAGAAGACTTGGAAGTATTAAAAAGATACCAGGATTCAGTTGACTGTTTTCTCCTGGATACCAAAAGTGTCCTGGACACCAAGAGCGACAGCCTCTACGGCGGAACCGGAAAGACTTTTCCCTGGGAATTGGCACTCTCTGCCAAAAAGGTTGGTCTGCCCATATTTCTGGCCGGCGGACTGACTCCGGAAAACGTGGCGGAAGCCTGCCGGGTCGTAAACCCCTTTGCGGTGGATACCGCCAGCGGGGTGGAGGAGAAAACCGGTGTAAAAAGCCGGGAAAAAATGGCGCTCTTTGTCCGCAACGCCCGAAAAATTGCTGATAGACCAGAAGTATAAAAAGATTTGTCATTCCTGCATGCCTTAGGCAGGAATCCAGTGGATTCCCGCTTACTATCCGCGGGAATGACATCAATATGCATATCCTCAAAAAGTTGTTACCAGTGGCTCTATCCCTTCTCGGTGTATGTGCCTGGGCTGAGCCTACCCTGACACCGCGTTACCAGTTTCAGCTGGACCAGACCCTGCGGTACAAGGTGGAATTTAAGGGCAGCCTGACGATGCAAAACGGTGTCAGCCAGGGAACACCGGTGAGTTTAGAAAGTTCCCGAATGGTCACCCTGAAGGTAATGAAAATCTACCAGGACGGTACTACTACCCTCCAGGTGGATACGGAAGAACCGAATCTGAATCTCCATACCTTTTCCTGCCAGGTTGGTCCAACCGGAAACATTGAACCGGGACTCGCTCCGGAAGACTCCTTACTCATCTCCGGGTTATTTCCGGAACTCCCCGAATTTACGCTCACTCCAAACGCTTCCTGGCTCAGCCAGCGCCAGATGCCGGTACTCAGCCCCGTGGAAGGTATGAATCTTCCGCTCAAAATGGTCACCCGGTATATCTATCAGGGACAGACCGCCTATCGCAGTACCAAATGCCTGAAGTTTGGAGTAGAAACCAGAACCCTCCTTATGGAAAATCCTGACAAAACAATACCAATACCAACCAAATATTCCTGCAACGGGAACGGAACCTTATACTTTGGCGAAGGACATCTCCTGGCCGGAGAGGGAGAAGGCCTGGTTGAGGTGGAGTACGACATCGGCCCGGAAAGTTCGCAATCCAAGGATAATTCCCAGATTAAAGTATTGGTAAAAGGCCGCCTCTACAACCGAATCTCCCTCCTCCCGTAAGAAACCCTGACCCTTACCACCTTGACTTTTTCTCCTAATCTGTGTCATTATATTACCAAAGTAAACAAAATGCCTGTTTTTTATTTACTTAAGTAAACAAAAATGGACAAGAATTTAATTTTAGAGATTTTACAGGATTGGAATTCTTGGAAGAAAAACATGGAAACAGGAAAAGAACGAAGTGCGTACCTGACAAATTGTTTAAGATTGCTGGAGTCAAACATCGTTCTTGCCTTGATTGGCATTAGGCGGGCGGGAAAATCATACCTTATGCGCCAGGTTGCCAAAAGTCTTATCGATGGGAATACTCCTCCGGAGAATATTTTGATAGTAAATTTTGAAGACCCCAGGTTTACGGAGTTCTATTCTGACCTTTTACCGGAAATCTATGAGACATATCTGGAGTTTTTAAAACCCTCGGTTAAACCGTACATTCTTTTAGATGAAATACATAATGTGCCTGGGTGGGAACGATGGGTCAGGACCATCCACGAATTAAGTAGAGCAAAAATTATCATCTCAGGTTCAACGTCAAAAATACTGTCAAGTGAATTATCCTCTATCCTGACAGGCAGACACTTAGACCTTTATGTCTATCCGTTGGATTTTGGAGAATTTTTATCTTTTAGGAATATCCGGCTAAACGACCAATTGGATATCCTGGCAAAGAAGGTAGAGATAAAAACTCTCTTTAGAGAATATATGGAATGGGGAGGCTTCCCTGAAGTTATATTAAGTGAGAACAAAAAACAATTACTCCTAACCTATTTTGACGATATCTTAACCAAGGATATAGAAAGAAGGTATAAGATAAAAAAAAGGGAGATATTACGGACACTGGCAAGGTTTTATCTCTCAAACATTGCGAAACCGGTGACCTTCAATTCCCTCAGAAAATTTTTAAATACCGCTACAATTACCGTTGAAAAATTCTCCTCATATCTGGAAGAAGTGAATCTTATTTTCTTTACCAGGCGGTTTTCGTTTTCGGTGAAAGAACAAGATAAATCAGCTAGAAAGGTTTACGCGACAGATGTCGGACTTGCAAACTCTGTCGGGTTTAGATTCAGCGAAAACATGGGCAGATTAATGGAAAATATGGTGGCCATAAAATTAAAAAAGAGACAAAGTCTTAATCCGAACCTGGAGGTTTATTACTGGAAAGAAAACAACCGGGAAGTGGACTTTCTCATAAAGGACGGCTTACAGGTAAAAGAACTAATCCAAGTTTGCTGGGATATAAACGATTTAGAAGTCAAAAAGAGGGAAGTAAAAGCATTAGAAAATGCCTTAAAAAGTCTACATTTAAGCGAAGGGTTAGTTATTACAGGTGACTACGAAGATAAAGAAGAAATAAATGGCGTTCTCATTAAATTTATCCCGGCTTGGAAATGGCTGCTGTAGCCGTTCCCTCACCCCTATATCTCTCCAGAATTCAATCCCCAAAAACGTTTAAGCAATAATAGCGTTAGTGGTACAGATAACGGTTTTCCCCTAGGACTTGACAAAATTAAATTCTCTAAGGTATAATAATA
>CAZVUE010000091.1:0-5003 GCA_964630335.1 uncultured bacterium
TTATTAATAAAGGTCTATAAGTATTTTAAGTCTGTCTTCAACAACCTTCAATGTCTCAGGGGATACCATTCCAAGACACTTAGATAGCCGTTCTGTAGAAATAGACCTTATATCTTCGCATTTTATAAAACTTTTTTTAGATACCCCACCTTCTGGAGGATTTATTGCCACGTGAAAAGGAATTCCTTTTTCTTGCATGGTAATAGGAATAATAACAACTAAACCTGCTGGGCCATGATTAAAAGTATCTACAGAGATAACAAGCCCTGGACGATATCCTGCTTGCTCATGTCCTTTTACAGGATTAAGATTCACCGTCCAAATCTCACCTCGCGAAGGAATATTCATACGTTAAGCATCCTTATATATCATCTGATAGAGCAGAATCCCAACCTTCTCGCTCTTTTAATTCTTCTCGCCATGCTTTAGAATTTTTACGCAGAGCCTCAAATGCTACATTAACCTTTTGGAGGAAAGTTTGTCTCCGATATAGTTCTATGGCTTTGGTAAGACTGGCCTGCATAGATTCTCCGGACTGTCTTGCTATACGACACAACATAGTATGTGCTTCAGAATTAATCCTAATCGCTGTACTTTCCATATCAACCCCTCCTTGTTTTATCCACAAGTAAGTATACAATATCGACTACATATTTGTCAACAATAGTGTCCAAAATCAGTATTATTTCAGGAAGATGTTTATTCCCGTCAGGACCTTTTCTGGAGTAATTTCTTTCCAGCAGGCAAATCTGGTAGGACAGTCGGTCTTGAGGCAGGGGCTGCAGGGAAGACCAGGAGAGATGATACGATAATGAGTCTGGTAAGGACCGTAGCGGCGCCAGTCGCCCGGTCCAAAGAGCACCGCCACCGGACACTTAACCGCACTGGCTAAGTGAACCGTTCCGGTGTCATTGGAAATAAGGAGTTTTGCACCGGAAAGAAGAGCGACTAACTGAGAAAGGGTGGTCTGACCGGAAAGGTTAATAACCTTAATCTCACCCTCACCTACACCTCCCCCAATCTGACATTGGGGTCCCCGTCCCTCAAGGGAGAGGGAATTGATAATCTTGTTGGCAAGGTCGGTTTCATCTTTGTCGCCTACTATTACAGAAGGCAAGTGATACTTCTGCCAGATTAGCTCAGCCAGTCGGGCAAATCCTTCGGTTGACCACCGCTTCTTCTCCCAGCGGGCACCCGGGTTTAAAACTACATAGTTATACTTTGCTAAATTAAACCGCGTCAATATCTCTTCCACCCAGGTATGGTCAATCTTATTTTCCGGGAAATAGAGCGTTTTATCATCAGGCAAAGGCAAAAAATAACCCAACAACCTCTGCCACCGGTCGGCCTCATGTTCTCCTTCCTCAGGTCCAAAACCAGTCCGGAAATAGAAGGTTGCCTTCCTTTTAGCTTCACTCCTTATTCCGAAGATTGACTGCCGGAAATCAAAGACTAACCTGTATCGCTCCTGTTGGATACTTTTCAAAAATGACTCCTTTTTTCCTTTTCCTGACTTCTTATCGTAGTAAAAGATTCTGCGGAAATAGGGGTGGTTTTCAAAATAACCCGCAGACCTGCGGTCAGTAATGATGTCAATGGATGCCAGCGGAAAGTTTAGCCGAATTGCCCGATAGATCGGCGAAAGAATCAGGTTATCCCCTAAACAACTAACTCCCACCACTAAAATCTTTTCTTCCCGGAGAAGATTGTGTGCCTTTTGACTCACCTTTTCTGTTTCCGCCAGGACCTTACTTTTGGCAAGGCTAAAGCCTTGCCCTACGTTTTCTTTCAGGTCCTCCAGCCTCAGTAGGGTGATGTAGCCGTCTTCCTCTAAATTCTGGAAAGCCCGGTCAAAAACCAGAGGTTTTCTTCGTCTTCGCTCTACACGTAGAACCACCGTCCTCCTGCCGGAACTGGCTGACTCGGAAACCATATTGATGCTGTCTTCGGTGGTCAAAATCAGGTTAGCCTTTGCCAGAAATTCTGCAACCGGATTTGCCTTAGTTTCCCGGTACAGTACAAGATGGAATCGCGGCGAATCGCCTAACCGTTCTCTCAAAACCTGCTCCACCTCTTTTGGGGTCCGGCGGCTGGTGGTGATATAAACCTCGGCGGGTAAGTTTTCCGCAATTTCAGCCAAACAAGTAGCAAGTTTTTGAGCCCAATCTTTAGAAATTAGGTAATTTTTATCATTGCCGCCGATTAGAACCGCAATTCGGGTCGGATAAATCCGACCCCTACCATCCAAAGCTGTAGGGGCTTGATTCATCAAGCCCGAAGGACGGATCCGGTTGGTAGCACCCTTGATTACCACCATATTCGGGGTAGGAACCACCCTACGGTGCCGCCAGAGGTCATGCTCCGGAATGACAATAAGGTCAAAAAGGGACAGCCGGATAAGGTCAGGCCAGAGTACCTGAATGCTATCAGCCAGAAATGCCCGGCTCAAAAGAAGGTTTATGGGAGCCAGCCTTCCACCGGCTGAGATGACCAGGCAGGGTTTTGGGCATTGAGGATTAAGAAGGGGGTGAAAAACAAGTGATTTAAGCAAAAAACGTATACAGGAAAGAGACAGAAGAGAGGCAAGATTGGCAGCCAGAATTAGAGTAAGACGCGGTAAAACCCGCACGGAAGGAATCGTGATTACTTCAATCTCTGCGGAAGGAATCCTTTCGGCAATCCCGACCGCCTGATTAAAGTTGCCCCGGTTACCGTCGTCCAGAACAACAATCTTCATAAGTCAAATCCCCCTAAATCCCCCTTTTACAAAGGGGGAAAAAGGGGGATTTATCTTTAGAAACGAATTACAGGGCGTCTTTTAAAGCCTCGTTAATCCGGGTAATTTGGGATACTTCCATCCGGACCTTAACCTCAAGAGCCACTGCCCGGCCCAAATATTCTTCAGTCCGGGGATAGGCGCCGGTGCCAGCCAGTTCCCGGTTGACCTGATAATGCCAGTAGTTAAGGGTTGCCGGAGTAATACCGGACTTCTGAAGTCTTTCTTTTACTTTTTCCGCTTTCTCCGGTGTTGGTGCCAAAAAAGTTAAGAAGGTGGCGCTATCCTCGGCGTCTGCTGGTAAAGACCGCCAACTAAATTCAGGTGGCAAATTCATCCCTTCCATCATCCGGGTCCGATTGGCGCGGAGAGAAACCAACATTTCCGGAAGTTTTTCTAATTGTGCCAAACCAAATGCAGCCAGAATTTCGGAAAGCCTGAAGTTAAAACCGGTTCCTTCTTTGGGCTCTTTTCCTCTGGGTAACGCCAGATTGTGGATATGACCGTGGTCATGGAAACGGTCTGCCCTCCGGTAAAATTCTCCGTTGCTGGTAACTACCATCCCGCCTTCCCCGCAGGTCAAAAGTTTAACCGAATCAAAACTGAAAGCAGAACCATCACCCAGGGTCCCTACAAATTTACCTTTATATTTGGCGCCAATTGCCTGACAGGCGTCTTCCAAAACAAAAAGTTTATGTTTACGGGCAATGCCCAGAATCGCATCCATGTCTGCGGACGCACCCATCATATGGACCGGTATTATCCCCTGTGTCCGGTCAGTAATTCGTTTCTCTAAATCGGCCGGGTTAATATTCAGGGAGGAATCTATCTCAGCCAGGACCGGCTTCGCGCCGGACTCAATCACCGCTTCTAAGGTGGCGATAAAGGTATAGGCAGGAACGATTATTTCCGCACCGGGTTTTACTTCAAGAGCCGCCAGCGCGGTTCTTAATGCGGCGGTTCCGGAAGAGACCGCTAAGGCATAGCCTGTGCCTAAGTAAGTCTTAAAAGCCTGCTCAAAACGAAGGACGTAGGATTGACTTACCTCTTTGTCGCTGAATCCGTAACGAAATATTTTTTTCTTACGGATAACGTCCAGGACCAGTTCTTCTTCCCGGCTATTAACCGTCTCTATCCCACCCATCTTTTTAAATCCAAGAATCAAAGTGCAAAAATCAAAATCACATACCAAAGTCCAAAATTTTTAATTTTGATTTGTGATTTTGCATTTTGATTTTTGATATTTGATTTTTACAAAATGTACTTTAAGGCGCCCATAAGGTCCGCCGCGATATGGTCCGGTTTTATGGACCAGGACTCTGTCTCTTTAGCCATAACGGTCTTGCCCGAAAGAACCAGAATCGTAATCAATCCCTTCTTCTGCCCGGCGATGATATCGGTCTCGCTGTCCCCGACCAGATAAGCGTAACTGTTTTGAATATCCAATTTAAACTCAGCAACCGCTCTTTCGAGCAAACCGGTTTTTGGTTTCCGACAGAAACAGACATCTTCTTCCGTATGGGGGCAGTAATAAGACGCCCACACCTTTCCACCCACATCCGTAATCGTATCCACCATCTTGCGGTCAATATCCAGAAGGTCTTGGTAGGTATAGAGACCCTTGTTCACGCCGGACTGGTTGGAAACGATAAAAACCTTGGCACCGGATTGATTAAGGAATCTTAACGCTTCTTTTACACCGGGTAAAAACTTAAACTCGTCCCACGATTTGGTGTATCCGTCAGCGTAAAACTGGCTGATGACACCATCCCGGTCCAAAAAAACAGTTACCGCTTGGTCCACTGGGTACCCCGCCGCGCGCCGCGAAGTCCGTACTTCTTCCGTTCTTTCATACGGGGGTCCCGGGTAAGCAAGTCTGCTTCGCGCAATTTGCTCCGGAGGTCATTATCCAATTTTACCAGCGCCCGGCTGAGAGCCAGCCGTACCGCCTCTGCCTGACCTTTCTTCCCACCGCCAATAACCGTGGCTTTCACATCATATTTATCTGCGGTATCACTTATCAGGAGCGGCCTCTTCAAATCTTCCTGGACTAAACTGTCAGGGAAATAGACTTCCAACGAACGTTCATTAACAGTAATCTTACCGGAACCCTTGAAAAGACGCACGACCGCGCTACTGGTCTTCCGTCCGCCGCTGGCGGTTACCAAAATTTTCGTAGTTTTCATAGAAAGTATAGAATACAATAAAACCTTTCCAAAAGTCAATC
>CAZVUE010000092.1:0-3748 GCA_964630335.1 uncultured bacterium
TACGGGAAATTATCAGAATCGCAAAGAAAGCCGGTGTCGTAATACGTGTTGGCGTCAATGCCGGGTCTTTAAAAATACCTGCAGTTACTGCTCCCGAATTTCCCTCACCCCAACCATCCCCTACCTTGATGGTAGGGAACCCGTCCCGTTGCGGGAGACGGGGCACCCACGAAGTGGGTCGTGGTGAGGGGGAGATGGCGAAAAAGATGGTTTCTGCTGCGAGTGATTACATATCTCTTTTTGAGCGGGAAGGTTTCCAAAGTTTGATTGTTTCTCTAAAGGCTTCCACAGTCCGCACGACAATTCTGGCGAACCAGCTCTTCCGCCGGCGGTTTGATTACCCACTTCATTTAGGCATCACGGAAGCCGGACGGGGTTCCCTGGCTGTTATCAAGAGTGCGCTCGGTATCGGTTCTTTACTTCAGGAAGGTATCGGGGATACTATCAGAGTCTCCCTTTCTGCCCCGCCGGAGGAAGAAGTGGAAATTGGCCGCCGGATTCTTCAGGCGTTAGGCTTATGTTCCTTTTATCCGGAAGTTATTTCCTGTCCAACCTGCGGTCGGTGTCAGATAGACTTCTTTGCGGTTCTTGACAGGGTGGAGTCAGGCATAAGAAAATTACCCGGATATCCGGAAAGGTATGCGGGACTAAAAGTCGCGGTGATGGGGTGTGAGGTGAACGGACCCGGTGAAGCCTCGTCTGCGGATATCGGTATTGCGGGTGGCCGCGGTATGGGCCTGCTTTTTTCCAGGGGTAAAGTAATCGCCAAAGTGCCGGAAACCGGATTGGCAGGCCGCCTTTTACAGGAACTTAGGAAATTCTACACAGGGAGAGCAAGATAACCCCTCACTATTACCCTCTCCCCTGGTAGAATGTCCTGGCGATGATTGAAACCGTCCAGAATCAGTAACTTGATTGCGAAGAAATTGATAAAAGTGTTAACATAAAAACAGATGGGAAAGGAATTGATTGCGGAGGCGTACCGGATTCTGGCTCGCCGGGCTTATACCCGGGCCGAAATGGCAAAGAAGTTGGAAGGGAAGGCTCCAGCCGAAGAGGTAGAGGAGGTATTAAACAATCTGGCGCAAACCGGTTACCTTGATGACCGGGCTTTTGTCCGGGAATATATCCAGCAGCGCCTCAGCCTCAGACCTTCGGGCCGGCGGCTTTTAGAGATGAAACTGAGAGCCAAGGGGGTTGCGCCAGGGGTCATAAAAGAGGTTCTGGATGATGCGTTAAATCCCCAGGACGAGGAAGAGACGGCAAAGATGCTGGCGGAGAAGAAGTCTGCTTTCCTGAGAGGTCTGGATGAGGCAGCCCGGCAGCGCCGAATCTATCAATTTTTGCTCAGCCGGGGTTTTTCTCCGCAGATAGCACAAAAATATTCGCAAGGCTAAAGCCTTGCCCTACAAATGTAGGGCAAACCTTTAGGTTTGCTTGATGTTAAATTCATATGCAAAGTTTTGAGATCAGGCAGAAGTTTCTGGATTTTTTCGCGGGAAAGGGACATACCGTGGTACCGGGAATTCCGCTGGTTCCGCCGGAAGACCCCACCTTGCTCTTCACTTCCGCGGGAATGGTGCCCTTCAAAAATTTTTGGGCGGCTAGCGGCGAACTTCCCTATCTTCGCGCCGCGAGCGTTCAAAAATGTCTCCGGGCCGGCGGTAAGGACAGCGACCTGGAAAATGTAGGCTACGATACCCGGCACCATACCTTCTTTGAGATGTTGGGCAACTTCTCTTTCGGTGACTATTTCAAGGAGGGTGCAATAGATTTTGCCTGGGAGTTTGTGATGGAGTATCTGCATTTTCCCGAGGAAAATCTCTGGGTTTCCGTTTACGAAAAGGATGAAGATGCTTTTGCACTCTGGAAGAGGTTTATACCCGCGAATAAGATTGTCCGGTTAGGTGAGAAGGATAATTTCTGGGGCCCGGCTGGGGAGACCGGTGTCTGCGGTCCCTGTTCGGAAATCTATTTTGACCGGGGCAAAAACCTTTCCTGCGGTAAGGCTGGGTGTGCGCCGGGGTGTGATTGTGAAAGGTATCTAGAATTCTGGAACCTGGTTTTTCCGCAGTTTAACAAGACTAAGGATGGGACCTTTCTTCCCTTAGCCAGAAGAGGGATAGATACCGGCCTGGGCCTGGAGCGGGTTACCTCTTTATCGGAAGGAAAGGAATCAGATTTTGAAACCGACCTTTTCTGGCCCATCATCAAGCGGCTTGAGGAGTTAACCGGATGTCGTTACGGAAAGGATGAGGCGGGTACGATTGCTTTCCGGGTAGTGGCTGACCATATCCGGCTCTTGACCTTTGCCATTGCCGAACACATCCTGCCAGCCAACGAAGGCAGAGGATACGTCATCCGGCGGATTTTACGCCGGGCAGTAAAGTTTTTGCGTACGCTCAGTAAAGATAATGAAGGGCTAAGGTACTTAGTGCCGGAAGCGGTGCGGATAATGACACCTTATTACACCTACCTTTCTGATGAAGAAAAATTTGTGCAGGAAACGATTGCCGATGAAGAGGAACGCTTTTTGAACCTTTTGACCGAAGGTCACCGTCTTTTCCATCAATTCTCCTCAGAATTTGCCAGGGGAACCGTACCCGGGAAGACCGCTTTTCAACTCTACGATACCTACGGTCTTCCTTTAGATACCATCAAAGAGATTGCCGCCGAAGAGAACTTTAAGGTTGACGATGCCGGTTTTGAAGAAGAACTTACCAGAGCAAGAACCGCCAGCCGCAAAGCGATGACTTTGGAACTGAATATTGACCGCAGCCTTTTAGCCGGTCTTCCGCCGACAAAGTTTGTCGGTTACGAATCTACCCGCTTAAATTCTGAGGTGTTGGCAGTAATTCCATTAGACGAAGCACAATATTCTCTGGTCCTTACCGAAACGCCGTTCTATCCGGAACGGGGCGGTCAGAAGGGTGACCAGGGTTTAATAAAGGCAGAAGGTTTTGAATTTGAGGTTACGGAAACCAAGATAGACGAAACCGGGTTTATTCATCATATCGGCAAGTTCCGCAAAGGTGAAGCGGGGGCATGCCCCTGCATGCCTGCCCCAGTACGTACCAGGCCGGGGCTTAAAGCAGGGGAAGGCAGCAGCGTTACCCTGGAGGTTGACTACCAGCGTCGTCAGCAGACCGCAGCCAACCATACCGCCACCCATCTCCTTCACTCCGCCCTGCGCCAGGTTCTGGGGAAAGAGGTTAAGCAGGCCGGTTCCCTGGTTACACCGGAAAACCTGCGGTTCGATTTCCTTTATTCCGGCGAAATCGAAGAAGTGAATCTTAAACAGGTAGAAAAATTGGTTACCGAGGTTATTTGCCGGAATCTTAAGGTGGTTAAAGAAGAGAAAGATTTAAGAGAGGCGGTGGAAGAAGGTGCGACCGCATTATTCACCGAGAAATACGGTGAGAAGGTAAGGGTAATTACGGTGGGCGATTTCAGCAAGGAGGTCTGCGGTGGAACACACCTTGGCTCTACCGGCAACATTGGTTCTTTTGTTATTACCGGCGTCTATTCCATCGGCAAAGGGATAAAGCGGATTGAAGCCTTGACCGGAATAAAAGCCTATCTCTGGATAGAAGAGCGTCTCAAAGTACTTTCTGCTCTGGCAAGACGGTTAAAGACAGAACCACTTTCAGTTGTTACCGAGTATGAACGTCGGGAAAAGGAAGAGCAAAAAAGGGAAAAAAAGTTGAAGGGTCTTTTTCCTGGATATGTGGCGCAGGAAAAAGAAAAG
>CAZVUE010000092.1:3848-4973 GCA_964630335.1 uncultured bacterium
CGGCGTTACATCACCCGTGCGGTAACGCAGGGGCAATTTCTTCTTGCAATACCGGAGAATATCTCGGGGTTAATGAGTCAGTACAGCCATTTTTCCGATATCGTAACCCAGGAATTGGGACGGGAACCCACCGATGCGGAAGTTCAAGAGGGTCTGGCTCTCACCGATAACCAGATGGAACGGGTTGTCCGGCGCCGGAATTTGAAGCAGGTTTCTTTTGACAGCCCCGTCTCCGGGGATAAAGAGAACCGGACCTTATCTGAGGTTATCGGAGATGAAAGTAAGGAAGGGACTACTAAGATACGGAAGGTAGTGAAGCGCCTGGAGGACGAAGCGGTTCTGGAAAAACTCTTTTCGGTCCTTACCCCGCAGGAAAAGGAAGCGATTACTCTTAAGTTCGGCTTGGAAAACCAGATTCCACTTAGTTATCAGAAAGTTGCCCGGGTTCTGGAGGAGAGATTTAAACGTCCGATAAGCCGCCAGCGGGTTCACCAGATAGTGACCATCGCGCTTCAGAAGTTAAAGGGAAAGAATAAAATCCCCCTCAATCCCCCTTTTGCAAAGGGGGAGAAGGGGGATTAGGGAGGTTGCAATGTCTACTCAACAAAAAGAGAATCTGCAGGGTTTAATCCGTAATATCCCTGATTTTCCGAAGAAAGGAATCCTCTTCCGGGATATTACACCGCTTCTATCAGATGGTTCATCTTTCCGGTCCGCAGTTAATATTCTATCTTCAGCCTGTCCTGCAGGTACTCAGGCGGTCGCCGGCATCGAATCGCGCGGGTTTATCTTTGGAGCCGCAGTAGCCGGTTTTTTAGGGGTTGGTTTTGTGCCGATTCGGAAGTCGGGTAAACTTCCTTACCAGACGGAAAAGATTACTTATGCTTTAGAGTACGGCACCGATACTCTTGAGGTACATAAGGATGCTTTGGAAGGTCAAAACAGAGTGGTTCTGGTGGATGACCTTCTGGCTACCGGCGGTACCGCAGCCGCAGCCTGCGGTCTTCTGGAGAAGATAGGCGGCAAAGTTCTAAAGGTTGTCTTTTTAATCGAACTGGCTGACCTTAAAGGACGGCAGAAGATTTCCGGTTACGATACCTTCTCCCTGCTCGTTTTTGATTAATT
>CAZVUE010000093.1:0-4950 GCA_964630335.1 uncultured bacterium
ATCCAATTGGCCGCTGCTCATCCGGTGGTGCCGTTTAAACTTTACCTGTTTCACGATTCTCTATTGGACTGGTTCGCGCAAAGAAAGGAGTTGGAGGAGACGGCTGGCACTTTTTTCCATTTCGGTAATGATATTGTTAACCCGGTTGACAAAGTAGTTGTAAGCGATGTAGGTCGGGATAGCCACCGAGAGACCCGCTACCGTGGTAATGAGCGCCTCCCAGATGCCACCGGCAAGATCAGCCGGACCCACCAGTCCGCTCTTCATCTGGACCACCATAAAAGCACGCATTAACCCGGCAACGGTCCCTAAAAGACCTAACAGGGGCGCCACGGTTGCAATGGTAGCCAAGATTCCTAAATAGCGCTCTAAGTAAGGAATCTCAAAGGAAGCGGTCTCTTCAATCGCTTCCCGCACTTCTTCCATCGGCCGGTCCTGACAGAGTAAACCGCTCTTGACGATTCTGGGTACTGAACCCTTGGTTTCTTCACAGAGGTTGAGCGCTTCAACAATCTTATTACGCCGGACCGGCTCTTCTATCTTGCGGAAAAAAGTCTCGCTATCAACCTGTGCGCGATGAAGACTGAAGGTACGCTCGATGATAACCGCAAAAGAAAGGACTGAACAGAAGATGATGGGAATCATCAGAACCCCGCCCTTGATAATCATTTCTCCAAATCCAAACATATCCCCCCCCTTACATTATATCCCTTTAATCAGGTCCCTGTAAAGTTTAACGTAGGCAGAGACCATTTTGTCCTGGGAAAAATCCTTTTCGACCCGTTCTTTACCCTTCCGGCCCATTTCCAAGCGTCTTTTTTCGTCTTCCAGGAGCATGATAATCTTCTGAGCAATCTGCTGGGGATTAGCCGGCTCTACCAGAAAACCTTCTTGACCTTCCGTAACCACCTCAGGAATTCCCGAGACCGAGGTAGCCACCACGGGCAGACCATGAGAAAAGGCTTCTAAAAGCGCTACCGGCATCCCTTCCCAGAGAGAAGGCAGAACAAAAACGTCCAGAGCCGAATAAAAAAGAGAGAGGTTTCTCTGGAACCCTAAAAAAGAGACGGAACCGGAAAGTCCTAACCGACCGCTGAAATCTTCCAGGTCTTTTCTTAACGGTCCGGCACCAGAGATTAAGAGTTTTGCACCAGGAAACTTATGAATCACCTCCCGGAAGGCAGGCAAAAGATATTGGTATCCTTTGGCAGACCGAAGATTTCCCACCGAACCGACCAGGAGCGTATCTTTAGAAAATCCTAAATAAGACTTAGCCTCCTCTTTGGGAATGGGAGTAGCAGAAGGAACGCCGTTGGGTATGACCATAACCTTTTCCGGGGGTATCCCGGTCCGCAGCAGCATCCTGCGGCCTGCCTGGCTGTTACTGACAATGAAACGGCAGAGCGGAGAAGTCAGACGGTCAATCACATTGTGATAGAACCGGCGCCAGCGGTCGGTCGAACGCTGGCCTCCAACAACAATCGGTACCCCAGCCGCCTTTCCCACAAGCCGACCGAAAATATTGGCGGAAAAGAGAAAACTCTGAAGGATATTCGGACGGTAGACTAAGAGAAAGCGATAAAGACGGAAAGGAAGCAGAAAGATTTTGCTACGGATATTGATATCAAGCGTGTAAGCCGGCACACCCATTCTTTGCGCTGAACGGTGAAGCGAACCAATAGGTTTTATGGTCAAAATCGCCACCGAAAACTCTTCTTTCAGAAGACCAGTTGCCAACGAAATGACCATTTTCTCCGTACCGCCGATTCTACCATCCACCGTAAAAAACAGAATTTTAATCATATTTTTATCCCCCTCACCCCCTCCCTCTCCCACATTGGGGAGAGGATTAAGGTGAGGGATAATCTAATTTGAAGCAAGGGTGCGAAATTTGGGCAGATGCCCATAATTGACCGCAATCTCCTCCGGTCTCTGTCCCAGAAAGCACTGGCAAGCCAACGCCGCGGCCAGGGTATGAGCGGGTAAAGCCGTAGCGGTTAGTTCCGGAAAGGACCGGACAGAGACCTCTTTGCCGATAACTACTGCCCAACCTTTCACCACTGCCAGACCGAACCGCAAGCCGGTCCAGGACCCCGGTCCATTACAGGCCGCAAAGAGGTCTATATCTTTTATCGCCTTCCGATTCTCTCGCAGGAAGGCGTCTAATCTTGGCCAGAATTCGGTCAGCAGGTTCCCAGAAAAAGAGATCTCACCGATTAAGGTTCTGTCCTCAGCCAGGGCAATACTCTTTACCTCTCCCGTCGTCTCAATCGCCAGTACGCGCATATTTTGCTTCCACTAAAGTACAACTTAAAACTCCAAGAGAAGCGCGCGCCGAAAAGTAGAGGGGCACTCTTAATTCATCCGCGGAAATCCACATCCACAGCGACCCCTGTTGAAAGGGCACTCCCTGCAGGGAGGCGCCTGGCTGCAGGATAAAAGCATCCCATACTTTTCCCAAAGCCTTAAACTTTGTCCTGCGCAACACCTTCACTGTTACCGTATAATTCTTCCGGTCTAAGATTAAGGGCACCTTAATCTGGTCACCAACCTTCAATTCCCGGGTCCTCAAATAGTAGAGAATGGAAAGAGGGTCCTGAAAAAACTCCGGGGCCTCAAAGGTAACATTTTTAATTGACAAGCCTTTCTTTTTTTTGTACTTCTCCTGATGCCACAGTCCTTTCTTCTGACCCCGGGGATATTCAATACTCTCTGACTTGACCTCACGCGGCGCCCAGCAATTAAACTGGTACCGCAGAAGAAAAAAATCTTTTTGGGAAACAAAGGATTCAATCTTTGTCCGAAGGGGTTCCAAATAGCGAAAGAACCCCCTGGTCTCGGTGTCCGCCTGAAGATGAAAAATCTCTTCGCCAGCGACCTCACCCTCATCCACCACCCGCAGTTTCATTGAGCCACTGGTCAAAAAATTCCACTTAATCTCGTAACAGAACATCTCGCCCGGAGCAAACGGAACGGTCTGGCTGGCACAACGGAAAGGAGAAAAAATAACGATAACCAGCCAGAAAAAAAATCTTCTCTTCATCTTGCGTGGTAAATGCTCAGTGACGTAGGGCAAGGCGCCTGCCCCTGCATGTTTTAAACAGGGGTTAGCCTTGCTTCCTATCTGCAAACCTAAAGGTTTGCCCTACATGTTTTCCTCTTTATTTTACTCCAATTTGCCTCACCTCGGCAAAAAATGGTATACTAATTAGTTACAATGGTTAGCGAATGGGAGTGGGTTTTAAGATTATTGCTGGCATCAGTGCTGGGCGGTATCCTCGGCTTGGAACGGGAGAGCCACGGACGGGAAGCCGGCTTTCGTACCCTGATGCTGGTCTGCGGCGGAACCGCCTTGATTATGGTAACTTCTCTCCGTATCCCAGAACTCTTTCCTCTTTCTGACGCCAATTCCATCCTGCGTTTAGACCCGGCCCGGATCGCCTACGGAACGATTACCGGTATCGGTTTTTTAGGAGCGGGTGCCATCGTCCGGGATGAAAAGCGTATCCGGGGCATCACAACCGCCGCCTGCCTCTGGGTTGTGGCTGCGATTGGCTTGGCGGTTGGAGCGGGTTTTTATCTTATGGCACTGATTACCACCGCTGTTTCCGTAATTGTCCTTTATTGCCTGAGGTTGGTGGAACATTTCATTCCCAAAGACCTCTACAACGAAGTTACGGTTGTCCAACAGGGTGAAGTAGACCTGACACCTTTAATGGAGATATTCACCGAAGAGAAGACAAGAGTTCTGAACCATCAAATAAAGGTACAGACTCCACCACCGATGACTGAAATGGAATTTACCTTGCGACACAAGCGACACAAGGACCGGAATATTTCCGAAAGGTTAGTCAAAAAACTCTTACGCCTGCCGGGTGTAAAACAGGTAGGATGGAAATAAAAAGGGCAGGCGATGCATTTAGAAAAAACCCTTTGGCAAAAAAACGCCTGCCCTTTTAAATCCTTACTTTACTGCGCTCTTGAGAGCGCTACCAGCCTTGAAAACTGGAACTTTCTTTGCGGGGATGTTGATGGTCTTGCCAGTGCGCGGGTTGCGTCCACTGCGTGCCTTCCTCCTGGCGACTTTGAAGGTGCCGAAGCCGACCAGCGTTACGGCTTTACCCTTCTTCAGTTCACCCTTGACTGCATTCAGTAGTGCGTCGACCGCTGCTGCTGCTTCCTTCTTACTGCAGACCGCCTTAGCCACTGCTTCGATCAGTTCGCTTTTATTCATTCTCTTTCACCCCCTTTCTTACGAAATATCCAGAAATTTTGCCATATTTTACACTCTATTTTTCGTTTTGTCAAGTGGAGCAAGGAAAAGCACCGCTATCCAAGTGTCAAAATATTGTAGAATTTAGAGATTTAGGAGTTTGCGTTTTGCAATTTGCATTCCTAATCAGTGGGGCCTGTAGCTCAGCGGTAGAGCAGCGGACTCATAATCCGTTGGTCGCAGGTTCGAACCCTGCCGGGCCCACCTTCACACATCCTGCAACAGACAGGGTGAGAAGGGAGCGAAGTCAGGCATTGCGACGAATAGGCAGCAATGCCAGCGGCTGGCCGACCCACGGGTACCTTTCCATAGGATTGGAAAGGGGGCGTAGTGAAAGCCGAGAGGCGCCGAACCCTGCCGGGCCCACCAAGCAAAAGCTTTATCCTGCTTATGTTTCCAACATCCTGCCGTTTTTCGGTATCCCCTTGATTTTCACTAAGTGTCCCAAAAACGTCCATCCAACCAGCAAATTTGTCCAAGGTATCCTTCTCTATGCTAGGCGAGAGATGTGCATATCTTTCGGTCATCTGAAGAGTTTTGTGGCCCAGAAGTTTTTGGACCACCGGAAGGTTGCTTCCCATCATAACCAATTGCGAGGCAAAGGTATGGCGAAGGTCATGAAACCGGAAATTCGCGATCTTTGCCTTTTTAAGTGCTGACTTAAAAGCCGTATCCGC
>CAZVUE010000094.1:0-4850 GCA_964630335.1 uncultured bacterium
GCCATCGGTTATAACTCCCGCTAAATGTCCGTCGGTATCAGTAACTATCGCCAGACCCAAATCGCCGGCGGTCATAACCCCGATGGCATCAATCAAAAAATCCTCGCTTTCTTTTATTGCCGGCATCTCTTTTGCACTACGCATAACATCGTCAACCAGTAAAGTCAGACGTTCGCCTAAATCACCGCCGGGATGAAGAAACGCATAGTCCCTTTTCTGAAATCCTTTCCGCTCCAACACACATAGAGAAAGGGCATCACCTAAAACTAAAAGGGCGGTGGTACTGGCGGTGGGAATAAGTCCAAAGGTATCCGCCTCATTATTTATTTTTAGGGTCAACACTATCTCTGCCATCGCCGCCAGATGGGAATCAGGATTCCCGGTAATGGCGATAACCGTGGCACCCATCTTGCGGACAGCGGGTAATATCCGTAAAATCTCTTCGGTCTTTCCGCTGTTGGAGATAGCCATAACTATATCATTTTTGCCAATCATACCCAAATCTCCGTGTACCGCCTCAGCGGGATGGAGAAAAAAAGACGGGGTTCCCGTACTGCTTAAAGTGGCCGCAACCTTTCGGCCGATAATTCCGCTTTTACCTATCCCGGTAACTACCACCCGGCCGGAACAGGAAGCAATTTTATTAACCGCCTCCTCAAAATGTTTGTCTAACACCTTAGAAGTAGCGTCAATCGCGGAAATCTCAGTCTGGAAAATTTCGCGGGC
The DNA here is from genome assembly GCA_964630335.1 of uncultured bacterium. GTDB lineage: Bacteria > Ratteibacteria > UBA8468 > MWAK01 > MWAK01 > CAZVUE01. Next base: position 727 of record CAZVUE010000094.1, read on the forward strand.
TCGTTTTAAAACATCCATAAGGTTTAAAGCTTTTTCACCAGGGTATCGATTTCTTTTGCTGTCTCCAGAAGAGCGGGTAAATCATTCATTTTAACCATATTGGGACCATCGGAAAGAGCCCGCTCTGGTTCCGGATGAACTTCCAGAAAAATGCCCGCACATCCCGTGGCCAGGGCAGAACGTATCAAAAACGGAATAAATTCACGCCGGCCGCCGCTCACCTCACCTAAGGCCGGCTGCTGTACCGAATGAGTGGCATCAAAAATTACCGGAGCAAACTGCCCCATCACCGGAAGACTGCAGAAGTCAACCACCAGCCTATGATATCCAAAAAAGGTCCCTCTCTCGGTAAGTAATATTTTATTATTTCCGACACTCTTTATCTTCTCAACGATATACCGGGTATCTTCTGGTGCCAGAAACTGCCCTTTCTTTACGTTGACCGCTTTCCCGGTTTTTCCTGCTGTCAACAGAAGGTCGGTCTGCCGGCATAAGAAGGCTGGAATTTGAATAACATCCAAAACTCCTCCCGCCTGTTCGGCTTCAGAAGGGGTGTGAACATCGGTAGTGATTAACAATCCCAATTCCTTTTTTGTTTTTTGTAACAGACTTACCCCCTTTTCAAAACCCGGTCCGCGAAAAGAACGAACGGAGGTACGGTTAGCTTTATCGTAAGAAGTTTTAAAAATCAAAGGAATAGTCAAGACGGTACAGATTTCTTTGAGCCGGTGGGCGATATCTAAAGTTATCTTCTCGTTTTCAATCACACAGGGTCCGGCAATCAAACAAAAGGGGTTCCGTTCACCAATCTTAATATTCCCAACCTCTATTATCATAAATTATCAATTTATCCCGGCGGCCATCCGAACGTACGCCCGGCCAAAAGATGGTAGTGCAGGTGAAAAACAGACTGCCCGGCTCCGATTCCGCGATTAATCACCACCCGGTAACTACCATCTTTTCCGACATTTGTTTCCGCAATCTTACTAATCACCGATTGAAGGTGGCCTACAATCTCCTCATCCTGTTGAGAAATGTCTGACAGGGATTCAATATGTTTTTTGGGAACAATCAGAACGTGGAAAGGTGCCTGGGGGTTTATATCTTTAAAGGCAAAAACCAAATCATCTTCGAAAACCTTTTGGGAGGGAATCTCTCCCTTAGACATGCGACAGAAAAGACACGTAGGGTCTCCCTTAAAACTCATAATATTCTTACCACCTCTTCCACCTGAAAAGCCGTAATAATATCACCAGCCTCTACGTCCTTGGCTCCTTCCAATTCTACCCCGCACTCATAACCGGCGGCGACCTCACGAACATCTTCTTTAAAACGGCGCAGGGACGAAATATTACTTTCCCACACTATTTTGTCACCGCGCGAGAGACGAGCCTTGCTTCCCCGAAGAACTTTGCCCTCTAAAACACTGCAACCGGCAATAATATGGCCATTAGAAAGATGAAAAACCTGTTTCACCAAAATCTTCCCTGACAGCGTTTCTTTCATTTTCGGAGCCAAAAGCCCGGAAAGCGCCTTGCGCACATCGTCTAAAAGGTCGTAAATAACCTGATAGAACCGGACCTGTACCTTTTCCCGTTGTAATGCCGTCTTCGCCTTAGCGTCGATTGATACATTAAACCCTAAGATAATACTGCCGGAAGACCTGGCTAAAAGAACATCTGATTCCGAAATCGTACCTACCCCGGCATGAATCAGATTCAGGTTCACTTCCGGAATGGAAATCTTCTGCAGACTCTCCGTCAACGCTTCGACAGAACCGGCCACATCCGCTTTAAGCACGATTGTCAATTCTTTCGTCTCTTTTGTCTGGAGACGCAGATAGAACTCTTCCAGCGTAATCCGGGGAGGCACCGCAGAAGGTGTGGATACTAATGATTTTTCCTTCTCGATTATTTCCCGGGCGGCTTTTTCTGAAGAGACCACCCGGAACTTTGCTCCTACTGCGGGAAGTTCTTCTACGCCTATTATCCGCGCTGCCAAACCTGGAGAAACTTCGGAAAGATACCCTCCGTGGTCATCATAAATAGCCCTCACTTTTCCGGAAGTTGCCCCAATCAGCAAAGACTGCTTGGGCTTAAGAATTCCTTTCAAAACTATCAGGGTAATATTGGGACCGGACCCCCGGTCCAATTTCGTCTCGATTACCACACCTTCGGCTGGAATACCATAGTCCGCTTTCAACTCCATCATTTCAGCCTGAAGAAGAACCGCCTCCAGAAGACTGTCGATTCCCAAACCCTTCGGCGCAGATGTCTCCACGGAAATTGTCTGACCACCTAAGTCCTCGGTAAGAAGGTTATATTTAGCCAGTTCCGCCTTTACCCGGGGAATGTTGTCACGACCCTTATCCACTTTATTAAGGGCCACAATAACCGGAACCTGGGCTGCCTGACAGTGGTGAACCGCTTCTATTGTCTGAGGCATCACCCCTTCATTAACCGCTACTACCAAAATTACAATATCAGTAACCTGAGCCCCACGCAGTCGCATGGCAGTAAAGGCTTCGTGCCCCGGGGTATCAAGGAAGGTAATCTTCTTACCGCTTACCTCAACGGTATAGGCTCCGATATGCTGAGTAATCTGTCCGTGTTCCTGGGCGGTGATATTACTTTTGCGAATTGCATCCAAAAGTGAGGTTTTGCCATGGTCAACATGGCCCATCAACGTAACTATTGGAGGACGTGCCCGGAGGTTTTTTTCCATAATAAATTAGACGGCGCTGGCAAGACGTGCGTTCTCAATTAACTCCCTGGCTTTATCGGCATCAAGCCCTTCTATCTTCATCAACCCTTCCTCGTCAGCCGAAAGAAGATCATTTAAGGAAGTAAAACCGGCTTTATTTAATTTTTTAGCCAGGGCTTCATTCACCCCGGGCAGACTGGCTATCGCGGGTAATTGTTCCGATTTCAGATCGGTTTCGCTCCTGATGTCAACGGTAAAACCAGACATCTGGGAGGCTAATTTCACGTTTATGCCCTTTTTGCCTATCGCTACTGCTAACTGGTCATCAGCCACAATTACCCGGCCGTATCTCCGGGCAGGTGAAACTTCAACTTTGAGAACTTTCGCCGGAGAAAGCGTAGCCGCAATCAGTTCCGCCGGGTCATCCCGCCATCGGATTATATCAACCCTTTCCCCGCCCAATTCTTTCATTATTGCCCGGATCCGGGTTCCCCGGACGCCGATGCACGTTCCAACCGGGTCAATCCGATTATTATTGGAAATAACCGCTACCTTCGACGCCTCTCCCGCCACCCGGGCGACCGTTTTTATTTCCAAGATATTTTCTCTAATCTCGGGAATTTCCTGGGTAAACAGGTCCGAGATGATAGCCGGGTGACATGCGGAAAGAACTATTCTTGGCCCCTGGGATTCTTTGGTAACCTCAATGATAACTCCTTTAACCGCGGTGCCCCGCCGGCGGTGTCTTTCCGTCCGACTCAGTTCTGACGCCGGAAAGATTCCTTCAATTCTACCCAAGTTAACCATCAAATTCCCTTTTTCATAGTGGTCAACTAAACCGGGCACGACTTTTCCTTCCTTACTTTTATATTCCTCAAAAAGCTGCGCTTTTTCTGCCTCGCGAATCTTCTGCATTATCATCTGCCGGGCACTGGCCGCAGCAATCCTTTCTGAAGGAAGCGCCGGTACGGACCTGCGCTGGCCGGAGACATCAACAATATAGATTTCTGTAGTCTGGGGGTCAATATGAAGTTTGGTATCCTTGTCCAAGTTTAATTTTTTACGATAAACCGAAAGAAGACCGCCCTCAATCGCCGCCAGGACCGTCTGACGGTCCAGACCGCGTTCGCGCTCCAGATAATCTAAAATAGCCACTAATTCCTTGTTTAACTGCATCGTTATATTAGGCAAAAAATGTAAGGGGTCTGATTCATCCGACCCGAATAAGCGGGCTTGATGAATCAAGCCCCTACCTTGCTAACGGCGTTCACTGATGATTTACCGGTATTTCAAGGTAAATTTTGATTTTTATGCTATTTATGATACCATTCATACAGAGAAAAATGCAAGTCTTTTGGGGTAATTATTATGAACGAAACGCTTTTGGACGGAGAATGGGAATTGCATGACGAGGCTATCAA